>CANQVZ010000013.1 GCA_947627425.1 uncultured Clostridia bacterium
TCAAGCATAATTATCACCTCATCTAATTATACCACAAATTTAAGAAAAAGCCTAGTGTTTACTAGACTTTTTCGACAGTCTGACACACCCGTCTATGCGGGTGTGTTTTTAATATATTTTGTTGTTTTTTTATTTGCGGTATGGTATTATTAAATTGTAGTAAAAAGATGAAAAAAGAGGGGTAAGTGATGATGAAAAAATATAAATCTGCAATGATAAAAGGTATTTGCAATGGGGTTCTGTGCTCATTGTTTATAAATATGTGGGTAATCATATCATTTTTCATCAATATCAATGATGTGGTTTTTGACTTAATGGGATTGCCATTAGGCATTTCGGTATTTTTACTTATGAAGCAAACAAGAATCAAAAGGTTTTTAATAAGTTGGCTTTTTAGTATTTTGTTTTATGTATTAACCGAAATTATAATGGGCAGTTTGGGAATAATAAATATTTTTTATCATAAAAGCGCAGGTATAGGAATGACTGCCGGTGATGGTTTTGGAATTATGGTGATTAGTTTTTTTAATTATTTCTGGATTATTGTTGGAACATTATCTGTTTTCACTGCTGTTAAACAAATAAAGACTAACAAAAAAATAGTGAGCCAATAGATTGAAATACAGACTGTTGAAAAATCATATATTTTGATGCACCAAAGGAAATATATCCGACAGCAGTATGACCTAGACTATGGAGGATTAAAAGGCAATGAAAAAAATAAACATCACAAGCATTGTAAACATAATAATATTGATATTGTTGATTGCTGTTTTGCTTTTTGAAATATCAAACAGGATTTTCTTTAAGAATAATGTTAGGTATTTGTACGATATAGAGCCATACAGCCAAGCGATAGAGCCATACAAAACACTTAATATCACGGATGAAAGGCTTATAGAATATGATGAAGATTACGCTGTTAATTATGCCGTTATGTTCTATAATATGCAATATGGCAAAACATTTAAAGCCGAGGATTTTGAAGTGAAGGAATATAGCTTTGGTGATAGGATAAAGTGCTGGCAGGTATTTTTGAAGCGTACCCACACATTCAGCGAGTTTGATTTTGACGGACTTACAATCAGCAGGGATAACGGAGGAGTTCTTATTTTTAACGGAGATCCCGAAGCACACTTGTATGATCAGTGAGCTTGCCGGCAGAAATAAAGTGGATTTGAATTGAGA
Source organism: uncultured Clostridia bacterium (assembly GCA_947627425.1). GTDB lineage: Bacteria > Bacillota > Clostridia > Lachnospirales > CAG-274 > Gallispira. Next base: position 1,189 of record CANQVZ010000013.1, read on the forward strand.
GAATATTGATGAGGAAAGAATTTCAGCTTTGGGGACAGCTCAAATGTGCAATACTATAGTTGATTTTACTGTGAGGTGGGCATAATGAAAAAAAAGATAATTAATATTTGTTTAATTGTATTTATTATACTTGTTTCTTTATTAATGCTCAGCTTTTTTTGCTTTGTATATAAGGTTATCGATATTATGAAAATGTCGTCAGATGACGCAAATATTTTATATGAATTGTATTCACCGGACAGAGAGCATGTTGCATATATTTTTGAAAATAACACAGGTGCGACATCTCCCTTTATATACAGACTTTCCATTTTAAAAAGTAACGAGGAAGCGAATTTAACTAAAGGAAATACATATATATCATATGACAACTTCAATGGCTATTGGATAGATAATTCAACATTTAAAGTTGAAAATACAACAACCGAAAACATATTTAAACAAAAGAAAAAAATCAATAATATCGTTGTTTTATATAATTACGAAAAATAACCGCATGAGGTATATTTGTAAGTCTGAATATTTTTGATATATTGAATTAAAATTAAATGCTTTTTTCGACAGCACCACACACCCGTTCGTGCGGGTGTATTTTTTTGTGTTTTTTATGCTTGAAAGTACGCTTTTTGTGTGCTATAATGTTAAAAGCATGGAGAGAAGGAATAACAGGAGGAATAATTATGCTTGCAGAGATACTTGCATTGCTCATTTTTGCCATAATGTTTATACTTATAGTATCCGATAAACTCGAAAGGCATGTAGTCGCGCTGTGGTGTGCATTTTTCACCGTTGTTTTGGTTTTCGGTTTAGCCATGCACAGCATGAGCGCATTTATATCCACGCTCAATGTCAGGAGCATATTTACAGAAGGCTTCTGGTATGCGCCCTCCGGCAGCGAGGAGGCGTCAATGGGCATAAACTGGGCAACCATAATTTTCATCTTCGGTATGATGGTGATGGTAGAGGGCATGGCAAGAGCGGGCTTTTTCCGCTGGCTTTGCATGAGGCTTGCAAGGCTTGTAAATTACAAACCCGCGCCTCTTTTTGTGGCTTTCATGATAATGTCGGCTTTTCTCTCGATGTTCATTGACAGCATTACGGTAATACTTTTCCTCGCAGCCATAACGGTAGAGCTTGCAAGACTTTTGAAATTCAACCCCGTGTCCCTTATAATAGCGGAAATATTCTGTGCCAATCTGGGAGGCTCTGCCACAATGTGCGGAGACCCGCCCAATATAATAATAGGCACGTCACTGCACCTCACATTCGGCGATTTTGTTACAAACACAGGCATAATAGCAGGCATAAGCCTTGTTATAATAATGATTTATTTTTATATGCTTTACGGCAGAAAGCTTTCGGCTTTGAACATATCCGAGGATGATATTTCAGCCATACCCTCGCCGTCGAGCGCCATAAAGAGCAAAAAGGACTTTGCTCTCAGCTGTATCATATTTTTGTGCGCCGTTTCGCTTCTTGTCACTCACGCAAGGACAGGCCTTACGGTCGCATTCATAGGCTTGTTTATAGCCGTAGTTACGCTTCTTTGCGCGGGCAGGACATCCGCGGAGCTCATAAAAAAGATAGACTATAAAACATTGCTTTTCTTTGTGGGACTTTTTGTGGTAGTCGGCGGTCTGGAGCAGACGGGCATACTTGAGACTATAGCCCATATCATAAGCTATATAAGCGGCGGTCATATAAGACTCATGAGCGCAATAATCATATGGGTGTCCGCCACGGCAAGCGCCTTTGTGGACAACATACCCTTTGCAGCGACCATGATACCCGTCATAAGGAGCCTTGCCGCAGCCGCAGGCGTGGATATAAATACACTTGCATGGGCATTATCCATGGGTACCGACATAGGCGGCAGCGCAACGCCGATAGGAGCTTCCGCAAATGTAGTGGGCACATCCGTTGCCGCAAAGGAAGGCTATATCATCGGCTGGGGTGAATTCTGCAAGGAGGCTGTCCCCGCCACTATTCTGGTGGTTGCCGTTTCAACGCTTATCATTTTTGCCAGATATTGTTAAGGAGAGGATAATTTTATGGACAGGCAGATTTTAATTGCTGTCGGCAGGGAGTTCGGCAGCGGAGGTCATGAGATAGGCAAGAGGCTTGCCAAGAATCTCGGCATCAATTTCTATGACAGAAAAATGCTTGACGAGCTTGCCGAAAAAAAGAATATACGCATTGAATTTCTGGAAAAATACGACGAGGAACCCAGAAAGTTTTTCGGCGCGCGCTCCGTCGATGTTCGCACGAAGTCCTATTCAAATTCAATAGAAGAAATAATTGCCGATATGCAGTCCGAATACATAAAGGAAAAGGCGGATTCGGGCGAAAGCTTTGTTATAGTCGGCAGATGTGCCGAGGAAGTGCTCAAGGGCAGGGAAGGGCTTGTTTCCGTATTCATTCTGGGCGATATGCCCGACAAAATAGAGCGCACAAGGCTCAAATTCGGCATTGACGAAAAGGACGCCGAGCTTAAAATAAAGCGCCACGACAGAACGCGCAAAAAATATCATAACGCCCATGCAGACGGCAAGTGGGGCGACTCCAGAACATACGATATATGCATAAACAGCAGCCGCCTCGGCATAGACGGTACCGTCGAAATGCTTAAAAAATATATCGAGGCTTATTTTGAATAATTTTGTGTAATAATAGCCCCCGGCTTTGCCGGGGGCTATTATTACAGCTTTCTCATAAAATCCTTCATTGCCTCGGATATTTCTATATTCTGAGGGCACACCGATTCGCAGCTTCGGCAGCCTATGCAGGAGTCGGGGCGCTTGTCCTCGGCATATGCCATAAGAGCCATGGGCGCTATGAAGCCTCCGCCCGTTATTATATGTTCGTTGTAGAGAGCCAGAAGCGACGGTATATCCAGTCCCTTTGGGCAGTGGCTCACGCAGTAATGACAGGCTGTGCAGGGCAGAGCCTTTGAGCTCAATATATCCTTGCCGACTGCTATAATGGCTTCTGTTTCCTTGTCGTTCAGCGGTTTTTCCTCGCCGAAGGTCTTTATATTTTCCTCAAGCTGCTTCATATCCGACATACCTGACAATATCATTGTCACGCTCGGTATACTCTGCAAAAATCTGAATGCCCAAGCTGTTATTTCCTCGTCGGGTCTTAAAGCTTTGAGCTTGCTTTCGTTTTCGGGTGAAAGCTTTGCAAGACTTCCGCCTCTCAGAGGCTCCATTACCCACACGGGAATGTTGTATGTATTGAGCATTTCCACCTTTTCCTTAGCATACTGGAAGCTCCAGTCCAGATAGTTAAGCTGTATCTGACAGAACTCCATATGCTCTCCGTATGCCTTCAAAAAGCGTTCCATTGTTTTAAGTCCGCCGTGAGCCGAAAAGCCAAGATGCTTTATCCTGCCGTTTTTCTTCTGCTCATAGAGATAGTCGAAAATTCCGTATTTTTCGTCCAGATAGGCGTCTATATTCATTTCGCACACATTGTGGAAAAGATAAAAATCGAAATACTCCACACCGCATTTTTCAAGCTGTTTTTCAAATATTTCCTTTACCTTCGGCATATTTGCAAGGTCATAGCCCGGAAACTTTGTGGCTAAATAAAAATCCTCTCTCTTGTATTTGCTTAGTGCTTTTCCGACCACTGTTTCGGAATTTTCGCCGTGGTAGCCCCAAGCCGTATCATAATAGTTTATGCCGTTCGCCATGGCATAGTCTATCATTTTGAGGGCTTCCTCCTCGTTTATCCTGCTGTCGTCGCCGTCAATGACAGGCAGACGCATATTGCCCATGCCCAGAGCGGAAAGCTTCTTTCTCTTGAAATCCTTGTAAATCATAAGTGTTTCCTCCTTAAAAAATATTCAGATTTCCTCCCCAATACAATTATATAATATTAATTGTCATATTTCAATTAAAAAAATAATTGTTTACTCTTATTTATAAATATGTATTGACAAAATATACTATAGGTGTTAAAATGTTAGACAGCTAACATTCGGGAGGGCAAAACGCTATGGAAAGAAAGCTTGCAAAGGAAATACATATGGCGTCAAACAAGATATGCCGTAAGCTCGACATCATAACATCAAAATATGCCTTTACCCGCGCTCAGCACGCCGTTTTTCACTATCTCACAGCCAATAAGCACAGGGATGTTTTTCAGAAGGATATAGAGGAGGAATTCGGCATAAGGCGCTCGAGCGTATCAGCCATACTTTCGCACATGGAGGAAAAGGGCTATATCACAAGAAGCTCTGTAGACCGCGACGCAAGGCTCAAAAAAATAACGCCCACCAAAAAGGGTGAGGAAATGCTTGCGCAGTCTCAGCGAATAATAGCGGACTATGAAAAAAAGCTTATGGAGGGCATACCCAAAGAAGAAATAGATATTTTTTTTAAGGTGCTCGGGGAGCTTTCCGATAAGGCGGACGGTACGGATATGTGACAATTTATATTTTATTGGAGGAATGTATATGTATAAATGCTTAGATGTGATGTTTTTATGCGGAGGTGAAGAATAATGGAATCGGCGGTAAGAGAAAACAAAATGGGCACCATGCCCGTAAATAAGCTGCTTATTTCAATGGCGCTTCCCATGATGGCGTCTATGCTCGTTCAGGCGCTCTATAACATAGTGGACAGTATATTTGTGGCGAAGTACAGCGCAGCCTGCATGACTGCCATCTCGCTTGTTTTCCCGTTCCAGACGCTCATGATAGCCTGCGGTTCGGGCGTAGGCGTAGGTATGAACGCCGTGCTTTCCAGAAGCCTAGGCGCAAAGGACCAGGACGGCGTAAACAAGGCGGCTTTCAACGGCATACTCATTTATGTCATATTCTGCTTTGCATTCTTTGTTTTGGGTTTGCTTGCGGCGGAGCCGTTTATGCATATGCAGGCAAGCTCGGCGGAGATAGCCGAGGAGGGCAGTATTTATCTTAAGATAGTTTGCTGTGTGAGCGTGGGTCTTTTCTCTCAGATTTGCTTTGAAAGGCTTTTGCAGTCAACGGGCAAGACTATATACTCAATGATAACGCAGATGACGGGCGCTATAATAAACATCATTCTCGACCCCATACTTATATTCGGTCTCTTGGGCTTTCCCAGAATGGGTATGGCAGGCGCAGCCGCAGCCACCGTTTTCGGACAGTGCGTTGCGGGCGGACTTGCTATATTGTTCAACATAAAGCTCAACAAGGAAATAGAGTTCAAAAAGGTCAGGAGATTTGTGCCTCAGCTAAGCGAAATGCTCAAAATACTCTATGTAGGCGTGCCGTCCATACTCATGCAGTCCATAGGCTCGGTAATGGTGCTCAGTATAAATACCATTTTCTCGCATATGAACATTGTGGACACCACGCTCTCGCTCACGGACGCGAGAGATACCGCCATAGCTATATTCGGCATATATTTCAAGCTCCAGAGCTTCATATTTATGCCTGTGTTCGGTCTTAACAACGGCATGGTACCCATTGTGGCGTATTGCTACGGCGCAAGGACGAAGGATAGGATGATGAAGACAATAAAGCTTAGCATAATGTACGCTGTTGCGCTGCTTCTGATCGGCACATTGATATTCCAGCTTATACCCGATCTTTTGTTAAATCTCTTTGCAAACGAGAGCAACGCCGAAGCACTGCTTTCAATGGGTGTTCCCGCACTCAGAACTATAAGCTATCACTTCCCGATAGCAAGCTTCTGTATAATAAGCCTGTCGGTGTTCCAGGCGCTTGGCAACGGCATTCTTTCAATGGGCGTTTCTTTCACAAGACAGCTTATAGTGCTCGTTCCCGTTGCATTTTTGCTTTCGCTCACACAGCACGTCAGCAATGTGTGGTGGGCATTCCTTGCCGCAGAGTGCATATCCTTCATGCTCTGCGCAATAGCCTTCAGATATATGTATAAAAAGATAATAAAACCGCTGGGTAATTAAAAAAATGACCGGGTTACGCTCGGTCATTCTTTATATACTCAATTATTCTTTCAAGCTGTTTTATAGCTTCATTGTCCCTCTCTGCGGGTATATACGATGTCCTTAATGAGCGCACATAACCTTTTACCTTCACATTAAGCCCCATAAGCATTATGCGCATTGTCTTTTCGGCATCGGCGGAATTTATGACCGTGTCGCCTCCGCCCGTCAGTATAATATACCCCGTTTTTTCGCGCAGTCTTTTTTTGCCGTTGAAAAAGATCTGCGTCCTTGACATAAGAGCCATGAGCATACCCGTGGGCTGATTGAAATAAAGCGGAGAAGCCATTATTACGGTGTCATAGCTCTCTATATTTTCAAAAAGCCTTGCTGCGTCGTCATTATGTACGCACGCCCCGTTCACACAGCTCCGGCAGTCATCGCACGCTCTGAAATCGGCATAATAAGCGTCTATAACATCGCAGGGTATTTTCTCTCTTATTCTGTTTATAAAAAAAGCCGTGTTGCCGTCCTTTCTCGGCGAACCGTTTATTATAAGCACAGCCATAGCGCCACCTCGCAGTATATGTAAATCATATAATCATTATATTATTCATTATATTATTATAAAATGAAACAGTCAAGAAAAATAAAAAAATGACCTGCCGAGAATGACAGGTCGTTCTTATCATGCGTGCTCTATAGCATCTACGGGACAGCCCTCCAGAGCCTCCTCGGCGGCAGGTTCATCCTCGGCGCTTACCTCCTCATCCGATGCCTTTGCCACATTTTCATCCGTCATGGTGAATACGCTCGGACAGGTTGTGGTGCAGAGTCCGCAGCCAATGCAGTTTTCATTTACAAAATATTTCATAGTTACACCTCCTGATAGTATACTATATTATATTTTGCCGTTTTATAATAAAATATACCAAATACATTAAGGCTTTACAGCCTTGCACCTTAGCCTTACATAGTCGGAATACCATTTTCCGTTTTTACAAAGCTTGTTTTTAAGCACGGCAACAGCCGAATTTATGATGCTTTCCTCCATATCGCCTGCGATACCTTCGAACGGCTTTTTTACAAACATCCTTATCCAGTCATACAAGCCGTTTTCGCCCTCAAGCTCTGTCATTCTGTCAAATAACACCGCATTTCTCACCAAAAATCCTGCGTTTTCAAGCAGTGCAGCATATTCGCCTATAGTCGGGAAATAGAAGGGCATTACATAACTTTTGCCGTTTTTTTCAAATTCATTTTTTAATGCACCGTGTATAAGTACATTGTTGCCGTAGCCTCCCATCTCGAATATAAACTGTCCGCCGCTTTTGAGAGCCTTATATACATTTGAGAGCATATAGGGCTGTTTTTCCTTGTCTATCCAGTGGAAGACGGCATTTGAAAAAACCACATCATATTTCTTGTCCGTCTCAAACGACACGGCATCGCCGTATATAAATGTCAGTTCGGGATAATTTCTGCGCGCTATATCGAGAAGCTCGCTTGACGCGTCCATCCCCACAGCGTCATATCCCTTGTTGCACAGCTCCTTTGTCAAGGCTCCGTTTCCGCAGCCCAGATCCAGAACGGACAGCTTTTCGCCGTCTATCATATCTATAAGCGAATTGCCGTAGCGATGCACGAATGCAAAGCTTTTTGTATATTTTTCTCCATCCCATTTTATGTTCATTCTTGTACCTCCGTTTCCATATCAGACCATTTTTTTTGATACATATACAACTTTTTTACTTTTATTTTTCCCCGATACTTGATTTTTTTGTAAAATTATTATACCATATAATTATGTATTTGGAAAGCGGATATCTGGGATATATTTGCTCGGAGATCCATAAAAATATTATTTGCGGAAGGGAAGGTTTAATATGAAGAACATAAAGGAATATATAGGCGGCATAATAATATGCGCAGTTATTGCAGCTGCTGCAACGCTGCTTTCATCGGTAAGCATAGGTTCATTTTCGCTTGAGGTGGTGGGAGCGCCCGTTTTTGCAATACTCATAGGCATGATAATAACGCTTTTTTCGCCCTCATTGGCTGCGAAAGACTCTCTTGCAAAGGGCATAAAATTTACATCCAAAAAGATACTTCAATGGGCGGTCATCATACTTGGCTTTTCGCTTGACCTGGGCACTATAGCGAGCGTAGGCGGTAAAAGCCTGCCCGTCATAGTTTCTACGATCTCTACATCGCTCATTGTGGCTTACATAATGATGAAGCTGCTCAAAATGGACTCAAAGGTATCTACACTCATAGGCGTTGGCTCGTCTATATGCGGAGGCTCCGCCATAGCGGCAACAGCTCCCGTCATAGAAGCGGACGATAAGGAGGTCGCCCAGGCAATATCCGTTATATTCCTTTTCAATGTGCTGGCGGCGCTCATCTTCCCCACTCTCGGTCATGCCATAGGCTTAGGCTCCGAGGGCTTTGCGGTGTTCGCGGGAACGGCTGTAAACGACACATCCTCGGTCACGGCGGCAGCTTCGACGGCGGAGAGCATTTACGGCGTTGACGGCATACTCTCCTCCGCCGTTACCGTCAAGCTCACAAGAACGCTTGCCATAATACCCATCACGCTTGTGCTTGCTCTTTACAGAACGGCAAAGGCAAAAAAGACAAACGGCGAGGGCGGCAGCTTTTCTGTCAAGAGCATATTCCCGTTTTTTATACTCTATTTCATAGCTGCGTCCGTCATAACCACCGTTGTGGGACTTCTGCCCGAAAGCGGCTTTACGGCGCTTTATGCGGATAGCTTTGTGCCTGCAATGAAGTGGCTTGCAAAGTTCTTTATTGCTATGGCGATGTGCGCCATAGGTCTTAATACCAACATTGCCGAGCTTATAAGAAAGGGCGGAAAGCCAATAGCTATGGGCTTCTGCTGCTGGATAGCCATTACTCTGGTATCGATAGGCGTTCAGCTTGCCTCCGGCATATTCTATACAAATATTTGATTTTAAGGCTCAAGGCTCCCTGTCTGTGACATACGGACAGGGAGTTTTTTTATTAAAAATGTCACACCTTGTCACTTTATACAATATATATATTATGTGGGGAGGTGAATTATATGAGCAGAAATATCAAATTATGTCATCCTCGCTTGCAGGAGCTTGCCGACAGGCTTGTGAGAGAATGCGCCAAGCAGGGGCTTATCGTAAAGATAGGCGAGAGCTTTCGCTCCTCCTCCGAGCAGGATAAGCTGTATGCACAGGGAAGAACGACATCGGGCAATATAGTTACCAACGCAAGAGGCTCAAGCTACAGCTCCATGCATCAATGGGGCGTTGCCTTCGATGTTATACGAAACGACGGCAGAGGGGCATATTATGACAACGACGGTTGGTTTTCAAAGGTAGGCGCCATAGGCAAGCGCTTGGGACTGGAATGGGGCGGCGACTGGACAAGTCCCGTCGATAAGCCGCACTTTCAGCTGCCCGACTGGGGCAGCACGCCCGCAAGACTAAAGAGGCTCTATGGCAATGTGAATAATTTTAAAAAGACATGGGAGGTGGACGATATGACGGAATCGGAAGTCAGAAAAATAGCACAGAAAGAGGCTAACGACATGGTATACAGATATCGCGACAAGGTTTATAACAAAATAAGCGAGGTGCCGGAGTGGGGCAGACCTACGATAGAAAAGCTTATGGATATAGGAGCGCTCATAGGCTCCGACAAGGGACTTGAGATAAGCGAAACGCTGCTCAGAGTGCTCGTTATAAACGACAGAGCGGGAGTATATAAATAAATGAGTAAATAAGGACGGCGGGCGTGCATATGCGCCCGCTGTTTGTATAATAAAAAAAACGCTGTTAAAAAACAGCGTCGCAGATATAAAATAGCGCAGAGGGCGGGATTCGAACCCGCGGTCCCTTAACGGGAGCACCGGATTTCGAGGCCGGCTCCTTAAACCACTCGGACACCTCTGCATGGCTTTTATCTGCCGCAAAAATACCTTCCACCTTTTATATTATACCATAGAAGGTATTTTTTGCAACAGTTATTTTTAATATTATAGTATTTTTTTTACTTTTCGCCTATCTTGTTTATGTCATAAGGCGTGCTCTGATATACGCAGTAATTGATCCAGTTTGTATAGAGCAGATTGCTGTGCGCCTTCCAAAGAGCTATAGGCTCCTTCGTGGGGTCGTCGTCCTTGAAATAATGCTTGGGTATGTCAATGTCAAGTCCCTTTTCAAGGTCTCTGAAATATTCGTTTGCGAGCGTGTCCGTCTCGTATTCGGAATGTCCCATCACAAATATCTGTCGGCAGTTCTTGTCCGCCACTATGTAAAGTCCCGACTCGTCCGATTTTGAGAGTATGTGGAGATTTTCGTTCTTTTCCACATCCTCTACCCTCACTTCGGTATGCCTTGAATGGGGTACATAAAATATGTCGTCAAAGCCGATCAGAAGCTCTTCGTGGTTGTAAAGCTTGGTGTGCGGGAACACGCCGAACACCTTTTTGTCAAGCTTATACTTGGGTATGCCGTAGTGGTAATAAAGTCCCGCCTGTGCGCCCCAGCATATGTGGAATGTGCTGTGTACATTCGTCTTGCTCCATTCCATTATTTCCGTAAGCTCCTGCCAGTAGTTCACTTCTTCATACGGCAGATGCTCCACGGGCGCGCCCGTTATTATCATACCGTCGAATTTTTCCTTTTTAACATCGTCAAACACCTTGTAGAACTCCGCAAGATATTCCTCCGATGTATTTTTTGACACATGGCTTTCCATGTGCAGAAAGTTCACCTCGAGCTGCAGGGGAGTGTTGCTTAATATCCTAAGAAGCTGTACCTCTGTCTGCTGCTTGTTGGGCATAAGGTTAAGTATAAGTATCTTAAGCGGTCTTATGTCCTGGTGGAAGGCTCTGTCCTCTCCCATTACGAATATATTTTCCTTGTTAAGTATGTCCTTTGCGGGCAAATTATCCGAAACCTTTATAGGCATTCATATCACTCTTTCGCTTTAAAAATAATAGTATTTTTATATCATACCACAAATTTCAAAAAAAAGCTAGACTATTTATAAAAATTGTTATATAATTAATCCAAAGAATAAAAGTCTTGTTACGGACTTTTGCAAAAGCTTATATTTGACTGTTCAGGAGGAATAAAAAATGGAAAAACCCGAATTTGACGCCCTGCTCCCGACCTTCAGGGATGTGAGCTATCCCATTACGGACTTCGGCGCCATATGCGATACAAGAACCAACAATCAGGAGGCTTTCAGAAAGGCTATAGAGAAGTGCAATGCCGACGGCGGCGGCATAGTGGTAGTGCCTAACGGTGTGTGGTACACAGGTCCCATAGAGCTTATGAGCAATGTCAACCTGCATCTGCAAAACGGCGCTATCATCTTCTTCTCAAATGACCCAAAGGACTATCCGCTCATAAATACCAGCTTTGAAGGACTTTTCATGTACCGCTGTATATCTCCCATATACGGCAAGGACCTTGAAAATGTTGCCATCACGGGCGACGGCATCATAAACGGCAACGGCAGAAGATGGCGTCCCGTAAAGAAGTGGAAAATTTCCGGCGTAGAGTGGAAGGAAACCATAGCAAGAGGCGGCATTGTAGAGGAAGGACCCGAGGAAACCGTGTGGTGGCCAGATGAAATAAATATGGAAGCAAACAACACCCTCATTCCTCAGCCCGAGCTTTACAAGAACAAGGAAGTGTGCGAAAAATATCACTCCTTCCTGCGTCCCGTGCTTGTAAACTTCACAAGATGCAACAAGGTGCTCCTCGACGGTCCCACCTTCCAGAATTCGCCTGCATGGTGCCTGCATCCATGGCTTTGCAAGAATGTCACCATAAGGAACATAAATGTCAGAAATCCATGGTTTGCCCAGAACGGCGACGGCATAGATATCGACAGCTGTAAGTATGTAAAGATAAGCAACTCTACCTTCGATGTGGGCGACGACGCTATCTGCATAAAATCCGGCAAGAACGAGGACGGCAGAAAGCTCGGTATGCCCAGCGAATATGTGTCCGTGTCCAACTGCATAGTTTATCACGGCCACGGCGGATTTGTGGCAGGCAGCGAAATGTCTGGCGGACTTAAGAATATATATGTCAACGATTGCACATTCATAGGCACCGACATAGGACTGCGCTTCAAAAGCTGCGTAGGCAGGGGCGGTATTGTCGAAAAGATATACATAGACAATATCAATATGATAAGCATACACAACGAGGCGATCACCTTCAGCATGGGCTACAACATGGACAGTAAGGAAGGACAGGAGGTGTCCATAGAGGAGATCCCCGAGTTCAAAAATATTTACATAAACAACATCAACTGCACAAAGGCAGGCACGCCCATTTCAATATCGGGACTTCCGCAGATGCCCGTGCATGATGTGCATATAAGCAACTTCACCTGCGCCACAAAGGGCGAAATAATGCTGGACAATGCCGAAAACATTTTCCAGACCAACATCACCCTCATGAAGCCCGACGCATAAAAACAACTCAAAATATAACACCTTTAAATTGCGATAATATTCTGCCAATATTGTCGCAATTTTTTTATGCCCTCGCACACAATTTATACAAAAAACTACAACCCCTGTTATTATAATTAAATTATAAAGTACGGACACGGCGGTGAGATGATGACGGTCAATATTTATGCGGATGAAATGCTTTTTATCAATTTTTCGGTCAATTTTTTAATAATAGAGCTTACCAAAAAAATTCTGGCGGTGAGGCTTTCCCTTGCGAGGGAGCTTTTCACGGCTTTCTGTGTTTCCCTTGCTTACACGCTCATCGTCATATCGCCCTACAGGGCGGCGCTGAACTTCATGACCATGCTCGCCCTTAGCCTCTGTGAGCTTGTCTTTCTTTTCAAGCCCTTGGACATATGGCAGCTCATGAGATACACCATAGCCTTCAAGCTGGTTTCATTCTGCGTAAACGCAGTCATATTCCTTGTTCTTAACTATTTTACCGATAAATTCAGTTATATTGTCCTGCTCATAAGCTTTGGCATAACATACGCTTCATATATAGTTTTGAATATACTCAAAAAAGGTTCTTCCTATCATTCCATAGATATATATTGCAGCAACAAAATTATAAATATAAATGCGCTTGTGGATACGGGCAATCTGCTCATAGAGCCCATAAGCAACAAGCCCGTCATAGTCGCGGAATACAGCGCCTTAAAGGCGATACTTCCCTCAAAGCTTGTGGAGATATACGAAAACAAGCGCGAGAGCAACCTCATGGAGATAGTTTCTGCCATTTCCGAGGACAGCTTCAGAAAAAGCCTTAGGATAATACCCTTCAGGAGCGTAGGCAATGAAAAAGGTATGATGATAGGCTTTGTGGCAGACAGCGTGAAGATAGATGACAAAATAATAAATAAGCCCATAATAGGTATATGCCGTTTCAACCTGAGCAAAAACGGGCTGTACAGCGCATTGATAAGTCCAAGACATTTAGGAGGTATATAATAATGGAGAAAAAGGGTTGTCTGGAGAGATTTTTCAAAAAATTTGCCGAGAGCGGCAAGATATTTTATATAGGCGGGAGCGACATACTTCCCGAGCCTCTTGAACCGAAGGAGGAAGCGCGTTTTCTGGAGGCGCTCACCGAAAGGAACGATGAAAACGCAAGAGATGTGCTCATAGAAAGAAATCTGCGCCTTGTGGTATATATAGCCCGAAAATTCGAGAACACGGGCATAAATGTGGAGGATCTCATATCCATAGGCACTATAGGGCTAATAAAGGCAATAAATACCTTCAAGCCCGAAAAGAATATAAAGCTTGCCACTTACGCCTCGCGTTGCATAGAAAACGAGATACTAATGCACCTGAGACGCACCACAAAGACCAAGACCGAGGTGTCCATAGACGAACCGCTCAATGTGGACTGGGAGGGCAACGAGCTGCTGCTTTCGGATATCCTCGGCACTGATGTGGACATAATATACAGGGGCATAGAGGAGGAAGTCGACAGACAGCTCCTGCGCACCGCCATACAAAAGCTAAGCGGCAGGGAAAAGGAAATAATAGAGCTCCGCTTCGGCATAGGAAGCGACGGCGAGGAAAAAACGCAGAAGGAGGTCGCCGACATCCTCGGCATAAGCCAGTCTTACATATCCCGTTTAGAAAAGAAAATAATAGGCAGGCTCAGAAAGGAAATAATGAAGCTTGTGTAAAAAAAGAGGACTTCACCCGAATATGTGAAGTCCTTTTATCATTCTCTGTTTTTCTGTATGTCCTTTATAATGTCGGCTATGAGCCTAAGCTCTGCAGGAGTGCATTTTTGGAGGAGGTAGAGGATATTGCTTTTGAGAGCTTCCAATAAGCCGTCATTTTCGGATATATCCTTTTCGGCAATTATGCTGTCCACAGAAAAGTCCAAAGCCTTGGCAAGCTTAAAAAGTACATTTATTGACGGATTTCCCTGTCCGCCTTCTATGTGCTTTAAATGTATTGGGGTTATGTCTATCATCTCCGCCAGGCCTTCTTGAGTAATGCCTTTTTCCATCCTTGCCTGCCGTATTGTATTCCCTAAAATATTCGTATTTCCCATATAAAAGCCTCCCTTTATATAATCTCCCAATTTAAGCTTACTAACATAAAACAGTATTGACAATTCCTTTAAAAAGAACTATAATATATTTAAAATATACTAAAATATATGTTTTGCTGCATTTACTTTTTAACTAATGAATATGTAAAATCTGTTTTTAATTTGGAGGTATTCATATGAAAAATGAAAAAAATACTGCTGACGATAAAAACTTAGATGCAAAAGCAGAAGCAATGAAAGCTGTAAATAAAAAGGCTTCGCAAGTTGAACCATTGTTGAATCTCAATGAAAATAAAGCAATTATAAATACATTTATAGAAAAATTTATTTATTGTGAAGTTTACTATAAAATTATACTAGGTATATATTATAAACATAAGAAAAAACAAAATATTAAAATTAAAGACATGAAAATAGATTTGAGAGAAGGTAAAGCGGCTATCCAACATTGTAATTATTGTTTTGACAATGAAATTTTAGATAAAATTTTTAAAAGTAAAGATGTAAATAATCAACATACTGCAAGAATACTTAGAAATGATATTGTACATGATTTAAAACAATCATCTATTGAAGATGTATTAAAAAGAAAAGATGAGCTGTTTGAATGTATGGATATTTTTATAGACGGTGTTAAAAATGGCACAGACAGCACAACTGCTACCGATGAAGCAGCAGTTACGGCAGAACAATAATATTTTGTAAATTATTTAAAACGATTATTATATTTATAAAAACATATTAAAGGAGGAATTTTAATGAAACTGAAAAAGATAACGAGCTTTATTCTGGCGCTTATTATGACTTTGTCAAGCCTTAATATGTGCTTTGCCGAAACAAGTATGAATGGTGTGAAAGAAACGGCTAATATCGATAAAGTAGTGTCAGAGGCAGCGGTAGATTATGGCATAAGCCTTACAGCCGTTTCTAACGATGTTGCTTATGCTGTCGAGGGCGGATATATTTATTTCAACAAAAACACGGGCGAGATAATGGAAGCCGACAAAAGCATAACAAGCGCAGATATACCGAGCAGGATATCGGGCGTAAGTGTTACAAGCATTGCTGCAAGTGCATTTAAGGATTGTAACAATCTTGTAAGCATAAATATTCCCGATAGTGTTACAGGTATAGGTAACGAAGCATTTTCAGGCTGTTCTGCATTGAAAAGCATAAAGATACCAAAAAACAATTATGCCATAGGTTATAACACTTTTTATGGATGTACTTCTCTTGAAAGTGTTGAAATTCTGTCGGCAGAATTTATAGGACAAGAAGCTTTTTATAATTGCGGTAATTTGACTTCTGTAAAATTGCCAAATAATCTTACAAAAATAGGTATATCCGCATTTGAGGGTTGTAGCAATTTAAAAAACATAACAATCCCCAACAGTGTAACTTTAATAAATGATTATGCTTTTTTGGGTTGTTCTGAATTAAGTAATATTGTATTATCTGACAATCTTGTAACGATTGGTGAAGGTGCTTTTTGGGTTTGCTATAGATTAAACAATATTGTGTTACCTGATAGTCTTACGGAAATAGGTGATGAGGCTTTTTTTGCCACATCTTTAACAAGTGTTACAATACCTAAAAATGTTAAACAAATAGGTGTGCGTTGCTTTGGAGGTTATACATTTAATAATACTGTTCCACCGAGTTTAAAAGAAATAAAAGTATCTAATGAAAATATTTATTATGATGTTATAGACGGCATATTATTCAGAAATAATGGCACAGAATTGGTTTATTGTCCTCCTGCAATGAATATTCAGGATTATATTATTCCCGATAAAGTAATAAATATTAAAGATTATGCTTTTAATCAGCAAATTAATTTAAAGAGTATAATAATCACAGATAATATTTCTTCAATTAACTCTAAAGTATTTTCCGGTTGTACTTCATTGACAAGCATTACAATTCCAAAAAGTGTTACGTCTATAGGTGATAGTGCATTTGCTAGTTGTACATCGTTGACAAGTATAACGATTCCCGATAGTATTACTTCTATCGGTGATGCCGCATTTATGCAATGTGAAAAACTTGTAAAAATAAATATCCCCAATAGTGTTATTTCTATTGGTGCTGATGCGTTTGAGAGTTGCACATCGCTGACAAATATAAGTATTCCCGATAGCGTTAATCATATCGGCAATTATGCCTTTTATGATTGCATTTCATTGACAAGTATAAATATCCCCAACAATGTTACCTATATTGGTGATTATGCCTTTAATGGCTGTGATGGAGAAAAACTGACATTCTATGTAAAACAAAATTCTTATGCCGACACATGGGCAAAGCAGAATGGCTTTAAGGTATCATACGGCACACCGCCCGCAGAAGGCAAAAAAGGCGACATAAACGGCGACGGCAAAATAAGTGCCATGGATTCCATGATAATATCACAGCTTGTTTCTGAAGTAAGAAAAGATGATACACAATATGGCATTTCCGATATAAACGGCGATAATAAGGTAAGCGCCCTTGATGCAATGATGATAGCTCAGTTCGTTTCGGGACAGAGAGCTTCATTATAAATAAACTAAAGAAAAGGAGACGAAGTAAATGAAAAGCTTCAAAAAAATCATGGCGCTTATGTTAGCTGCTATGCTGACATTGGCGCCGACAATGGCTGTCAATACAATGGCGGCAAATTCAGCAACCATAACCATAAGCGTTGACAAGGCAACGGTCAATGTAGGTGACGAGGTACATTGTAAAATAAACATCTCGGACAATACGGGCTGGGGCTCTATAACCTTCGGACTTGTATATGACAACAAGGTGCTTCAATATGTAAGTCATACAGCAGGCAGTGCAATAGGCGGAGCAGGTTCATCGCTTCATGATAACAACGGTGAATTTAAAATGGCTATATATGTAAGCACTCTGGACAATATCACCGAAAACGGTACATTGGCGGATATTACATTCAAGGCTATAGGTGAGGGAAGCACAGGTCTTACCTCGGATAAGGAAATGGAAGAAATGACTACAGCCGATTTGGATCCGTTATATCTGAATGTAAAGGTAAATGAATGTACGGTAACGGTTGCAAAGAAAGCAACGACTTCATCTACAACAACGACAACTACGACCACAACAACGACTACAACGACTGAGACCTCAACTCAGCCGACAACATCACAGGCTACAACTAAGGCACCCGTGACGCAGGCAACGACTAAAGCACCCGTAACACAGGCAACTACAAAAGCTCCTGCTACACAGGCAACTACAAAAGCTCCTGCAACGCAGGCAACAACTAAAGCACCTGTTACACAGACGACAACTAAGGCACCCGTAACACAGGCAACCACACAGGCTGTGACCGAGAAAGCTACGGAGACCACAACCAAGGCAGTTGTAACCGAAACAGGCACGGAGACCACCACAAAGAAGGATCCTACAGGCGGAAGAGGTCCTTCGGGCGGCGGAGGAGGTTCATCATCGTCATCAAATAAGACCACAACGACCGAGGCAACTACGGAAGCAACAACCTCAAAGTCAGCTTCTAAGTCCGAGCCCAAGACAGAGGCGACTACCGCAGCGCCCGCTCTTTCAAATACCGTAAAGGTAACTATAGGCAATAGATCCGTAGTTATAGGCAACAAGGAATACACTGTCGATGCAGCTCCCTACATACAGACAGCTTCAAATTCAACCCTCGTTCCTCTCCGCTTTGTAGCTCTCGCAATAGCGGGCGGCGATGTATCGGATGCCGACAACAGCAAGGCTGTAACATGGGATGCAATCACTAAGACGGCAACAATAAGCTTCGGCGGAACCGTACAATTCACCGCAGGAAGCAATGTAATGACCGTAAACGGCAAACAGCAGACCATGGACAACGGCGTCAAGGCTGAAATAGTTGACGGCAGGATGTTCGTTCCCTTCAGGGCATTAGGCAACGCTCTTGGCGTTCAGGTCGACTGGGACGCAGATACCAGAACAGCCATATACAATGTAAAATAATATTCCATTTCACAATAAAAGGACAACATCGAAAGGTGTTGTCCTTTTGCATTGCCTATATTTTTTTTATTCCGTAGGCTTTGAAAATGCCTCGATATATATTGCTATAACATACACAGAAAAGAGTATAAGCCCTATCCACGAAAAATATATACCGCCCTGACCGAGAACATTGCTTATTCTCTCGCCGCTGCTGTCTATATAGCGCGCTATATTCACAAACTGAAATACTATACTTAGCCATGTGACGGTACATACAAACAGCTTGATATATTTTTTTGCGTTTGCACTCAATTTGCATTTTTTTATTATTAAAAAAACGAAAATTACAGCTATGACGGGAATTATGAATATCAATGGCATAAAATTTTCCTCCTTTGTAAGTGGACAGCAGCTATTCTACTATCTTAAAGCCCTCGCTTTTAAGCGCATTGACAATTGTTTCTATATGCTCGTGATCCCTTGTTTCTATCCTCAGGTCGAGTATGCACGAAACTATGTCTATATTCAGATCGTATCTGTCGTGGTGTATTGAAACAATGTTGCCGCCAAGTCCCGCAATTATCCTTGACACAGCCTCCAGCTGACCCGGCTTGTCCGTGAGCGCGATCTTTATTGTAAGAGAGCGTCCCGAGCTCAAAAGACCTCTGGATATTATACGGGAAAGTATCGTAACATCTATATTTCCGCCCGAAACAAGACAGCACACCTTTTTGCCCTTTATGTCCACCTTGTTGAACATGGCTGCGGCAACGGCAGCCGCGCCTGCGCCCTCGGCTACCATTTTCTGCTGCTCCATAAGCGCAAGAATAGCTGAAGCCACCTCATCATCGCTTACGGTAACGACCTTATCCACATATTTTGAGCATATCTCAAATGTATTTTCGCCCGGTGTTTTAACGGCAATACCGTCCGCAATGGTCTTTACATTGTCCAGATTTACTATCTGCTCTTTTTTGAGCGACATATACATAGAAGGCGCGCCCTCCGATTGTACGCCGTATACCTTGCAGTCGGGATTGAGAGACTTTATGGCAAAGGCAACGCCCGATATAAGTCCGCCGCCGCCCACAGGCACGATGACCGCGTCAATTTCCGGGAGCTGCTCCAATATCTCAAGACCTATGGTGCCTTGACCCGCTATCACATCCACATCATTGAACGGATGAATAAATGTATAGCCCATTTCGTCCTTAAGTTCCATAGCTTTTGCGTAGGCGTCATCATATACGCCCTTCACAAGACATATATCTGCGCCATAGCCCTTTGTTGCCTCCACCTTTGATATGGGTGCGCCGTCGGGCAGGCAAATGAGCGACTTGATACCGTTTGCAGTAGCAGCAAGCGCAACGCCCTGAGCGTGATTGCCCGCAGAGCAGGCTATAACTCCCTTTTTCTTGTCCTCATCGCTCAGCTGAGAGATCTTGTAATAAGCGCCTCTCACCTTGAATGAGCCTGTTATCTGCAAATTTTCCGTCTTTAAATATATATCCGCCTCCGGGTTGAGGTCGGGAGCCTGTATAACGGCAGTATCTCTTATAACATTTTTAAGCGTGTATGCCGCATGATACACTCTGTCTAAAGTCAGCATAATTTTCTCCTTACTTGGTCGCAATTACTTCCACCTCGCAAAGCGCCCCTTTGGGAAGTGCGCTTACTTCAACGCATGAACGCGCGGGCTTGGTGGTGAAATACTTTGCGTAAACTTCGTTAAATTTCTCAAAATCGTTTATATCGGCAAGAAAACAGGTGGTCTTGACTACCTTTTCCATTGATGAGTCCGCCATATCCAGTATTGCGGCAATGTTTTTCATCACCTGCTCCGCCTGACCTTCGATATCCGTTGCGACGATTTTGTTCTTGTCTGGGTCGAGCGCTATCTGACCCGATGTAAAAACTAAATTGTCAAGTACCATTGCCTGAGAATAGGGACCTATCGCCATGGGCGCAAAATAAGTGCTTACAGGGCTTATCTTGCCCTGCTCGGGCAGTGAAACAAACACTGCACTTCCGTCACTTGATACTCCGCTTGTAAATCTTTGAGCCATATTATATTCCTCCTGTTGATATATTTTTATACATAAAACTGCGGACAAGGGGACTTGAACCCCTACTCCGAAGAACCGGATCCTAAATCCGGCGCGTCTGCCGATTCCGCCATGTCCGCATAAACCCGTGTGCCTGCAAAAATATGAGTATTTAAGCCGTACACAAGGTTTATTATATATGTTTGAAGCCGTTTTGTCAATAAAAAACAGCTGCCAAATCAGAGTTTTTATTAAAAAGTCATATAGTAAATCAAAAAATAGCCATTAACAAATACAAAATAATGCACGGGGTAAGCACAAACTTAGTCAAATAAATATTGCAATAATAATCTATATGTTGTAAAATATGCTTATGATATATCTCAGCTAAAGGAAAAAAGAATATGAACTACAAGATAGTAATGGAATATGAGGGCACTCATTATAAGGGCTGGCAAAGACAGCTCTCCACTCAAAACACTATACAAGGCGTTCTTGAAAATGCAATATTTGAGGCGACGGGCGAAACGGTCGAGGTGAACGGCTCGGGCAGGACGGACGCGGGAGTTCACGCTCTTGGGCAGACTGCCAATTTCAGGCTCAAAAATAACTATGATGAGCTTATGGACATTATAAACGCCAAGCTTCCCGCAGACATAAGGATAATAAGCTGCAAGCCTGCGTCGGAGAGATTTCATGCCAGACTCAATGTCAAGTCAAAGACTTATTGCTACAAAATAGACACATCGCCCAAAATGAATGTTTTTACAAGACGCACAATAAATCATTTCTGCTGTGAGCTGGATATCGAAAAAATGCGTCTTGCAGCCGAAAGGCTCATTGGCTTTCACGATTTCCGCGCCTTCTGCGCAAATAAAAGAATGAAGAAGTCTACGGAAAGGAATTTGTATTCGATAGATATTGTTCAGAACGGCAGCGAGATTTCATTTATATACAGAGGAAACGGCTTTTTGTACAACATGGTAAGGATACTGACGGGCACTATAATAGAAGTGGGCATGGGAAAAATGCAGCCCGAAGATATGGACGATATACTTGCTTCTCTCGACAGGAGCAGGGCAGGGATGACAATGCCCGCAAGAGGTCTTACGCTCGTCAGCGTGGAATACTAGCAAATATATACATTATGCTGTTGAAAAATGATAAATTTTGTGATAAGCTAAAAGTATAAATACATTATTTTCAGAGGTGAATAAAATGGAAAAAATCAAGGTAATGAGTATATTCGGCACTCGTCCCGAGGCAACCAAAATGGCGCCTCTTATAAAGGCTATGGATAAGTGCGATGAAATAGAACAGATAGTCTGTGTTACGGCGCAGCACAGGGAAATGCTCGACCAGGTGCTTGAAATTTTCGATCTGCACCCAGACTACGATTTGGACATAATGACGCAGCGTCAGAGCCTCACGAGCATAACCACAAAGGCTCTCACGGGTCTTGAAGAGGTCATGGCGGAGGCAAAGCCCGACCTTGTGCTCGTTCACGGAGATACCACCACTACATTTGCGGGTTCGCTTGCCGCATTTTACAGCGGTATAAAGCTCGGTCATGTCGAAGCGGGTCTGAGAACATATGACAAAACACAGCCCTTCCCTGAGGAGATGAACAGAGTGCTCACGGGGCATATTGCAGACCTGCACTTTGCGCCCACGCCTCTTGCAAAGGAGCATCTTCTGAAAGAAAATATAAGTCCCGACGGCATATTCATAACGGGCAATACTGCCGTTGACTGTCTTAAAACTACCATTACCGACGGCTTTGTGTTTGAGCTTGACGAGCTTAACAATATAGATTACAAAAACAAGAGAGTCATAACAATGACGGCTCACAGACGCGAAAATCTGGGCGAGCCTCTTGAAAATATATGCAGGGCAGTTTTAAGGCTCACGGAGGACTATGAAGACATAGAAGTTGTATATGCCGTTCATTTCAATCCCGCCGTGAGAGAGGTTGCAAACCGTATACTCGGCGGACACGACAGAATACACCTTGTAGACCCTCTGGATATAAGGAATATGCACAACCTCATGAATCTCAGCTATCTTGTCATGACGGACAGCGGCGGCTTGCAGGAGGAGGTTCCCTCTATGGGTAAGCCCGTGCTTGTGCTGAGAAATGTTACCGAAAGACCCGAGGGCGTTGACGCAGGCACGCTTAAGCTTGCGGGAGTGCATGAGGATGAAATATACGCTCAGGCAAAGGAGCTTTTGGACAACAAGGAAAGCTATGACAAAATGGTAGCAGCCAAAAATCCCTTCGGCGACGGCTATGCCGCAGAAAGGATAGTGGAGGCTATACGCTATCACTTCGGCTTCAGAAGCGACAGACCCGAGGACTATTAAAAATTATAAGGCTTGCCATATATCGGCGAGCCTTTTTAAAGAGGTATATCTATGAATAATATCAATTTCGGTATTCTCACATTTGTGCTTATATTTTACATATATTCCTTCTTCGGCTGGTGCTTTGAAAGCGCCTATGTTTCGTTGAAAAGTGGGAAGGCAGTCAACAGAGGCTTTATGAAGGGACCCTTCCTGCCCATATACGGCTTTGGCGGAGTTGCGATATTGTTTTCCACCACGCCCTTTATGTCAGACCCCGTGCTTGTGTATATAGCCTCCGTTTTTACGGCAACGCTTCTGGAGCTTGTTACGGGCATAGTCATGGAGGCGCTTTTCAAGGTGCGCTATTGGGACTACAGCAATAATTTTTTGAACTACAGAGGCTATATCTGCCTTAAATCGAGCATAGCGTGGGGCTTTATGGGCGTACTCGTGGCGTATGTTATAAACGAGCCCTTCGCAGAAGCCATAGAAAGCCTGCCCATATCCTTTATTCTGCCCGTTACGGCGCTTATTTCGTTTGTATTCGTTTACGACTTCGCGCAGTCCTTCAGAACGGCTTTCGGCTTGAGAACGGTCGTTATAGAGAGCGAAAAGCTTATGTCGGAGCTTAAGGAGATAAGAAACGGATTTGAAGAAGCCATAGAGAGGGAAAGAACAAAGGCGGAGGAGAGAAGGCGGGCGCTTGCCTCCGAGTTCAGAGAAAAGCTCGACAGGGCTTTCACCTATACCGAGGCGGACGAATATATAATGTCCAAGCTAGAGGAGCTTAAGAGCCTAAGCATAGAGGATAAGCTTGCACATTGGCGCAGCAGAAATGTCGAGCTTAAAAACGCCATAATGTCGCTTGACAGCAAAAAGCTCTCTCTCATAAAAAGAAATCCCTCCGCCCGCTCACATACCGGCATATTGAACGAGATAAGGGAATATAGAAAAAGAAATGAAAAATAGATATTAAATAATGTAGGGAGCGTTCATTATACACCCGATTGCAGGGCGATATTCTCCCGCCCTGCCGGAATGTGTGAAGAAGTGTACCGCCGCACCCTTGTCTTTCCTACGCTCTCGAAAAAAAGGTTCGCTTAAGGAAAGACGAAGGGCACTTTTGGCTTTTTGCAAAAAGTTAGGCAGAACCTATCCCTTTAATTGTAGGGGCGTGCCTTGGTTGCATGGGCGAGCAGTTTTGCGAAGCAAAACGACCAGCCATTGCACGCCTACCCCCTTCAGTCAGGCTAAAGCCTGCCAGCTCCCCCAATGGGGGAGCCAAGAGGCGAAGGTTGACCACAAGCTCTCGGCTCCCCTACGGGGGAGCTGGCAACTCGTAGAGTTGACTGAGGGGGTTATACATAGCTTTTGTTTGTCCATTTTTGATATTTCCCTGCATGAAAACACCCTCCCATTTGGGAGGGCATTTATTTTCATCTTTACTTATCGCTTTCTTTCGCAGCGGACATCTGAGCGTTATATAATTCATATATAACTTCCGTCAAAAGCTGTTCTATACTTTCATAGAATTCAGCCATAAGCAATTCAGTTGTCCTTGAGACAGGCGAATCGGAAGAATTGTAGATCCTGTCTGCGGCTTCGACGATTAAATCGCGAATTTCATCTTTAGACATAACATTCACCCCTTTCGTAATGTTTTTGAGTAGTTTCAACTCATATAAACATTTTACACCAAAAAATCCCAAAAGTGAAGTGACAAATAGTATTATTCTGTGAACGTTTTGATAATATTCCGAAAATCTTTTGTTAATTTTTACTTATGGAAACAATATGGTGAACTTATGTCCAAATTTATTCAGTTTTTATATCTCTTTATATCTCCTTTTTATCCCTTCGTTAAAATAAAAATATCACAGATATCTGTTATGTGCAAGTATAAATATAAAAAATTTATTATATGACTATGAGCGCAAAAAAAATTTCAATTGCGACCGTCTCAAACTATACTTTAGGACGGTCGTTTTTCTTTTTATTTTTATAGTCAAATTGTACCATAATATGATTTTATTGTCAATAATTTTTAGTTAAAATTTATATAATTTTAGGGGAATATGAGGACTTTTTGGAACCGTCCTAAAGTATACATTAAGACGCGTCAAAAAGGAGGACAAAAAAATGAAATTAAACTTAAAATCAATGGTAATCGGTGGTATTACAGGTGCTGTAATTATGGGAACGATTCCTGCATTAGGCTATGACGGAGTTAGGACTATACAGGCAGTCTATAAGAACATACGTATCTGTGTTGACGGCGTTGAAATGACGCCAAGAGATTCTGCCGGTAAGGAAGTTGAACCTTTTATATATAATGGCACAACATATATGCCTGTCAGAGCGGTAGGCGAGGCTGTTGGTAAGGAAGTAACATATGACGGATCTACAAGTACGGTCTATATTGGAAAGAGCGGACAAGTAAAATATCTTGGACAGCAGATTGAAGCTTATCAATGTAATGGTGCTTATGAGGGAACCTATTCCATGGGTGGGCAGAAATATGTTAATAGCTTAAATCTTAACTATGAAAATGCTAATGCTTTTTATAATCTTAACGGGCTTTATACTTCCATAAGTGGTGTATATGGAATGGAAGACGGAACAAGTGAAGATAGAGAGGCAATAATTAGTTTTTATGGTGATGGTAGATTGATTGATTCAATAACAGTGCATGGAGGTAATTTACCTAAAAACTTTGCTGTTAATATATCTGGCGTAGCTCAATTAAAAATAGAATATACAGGTGGTAGAGGTTATGTAGTTTTAGGTAATGTTGAATTCAGATAAAAATATTTTACAAAAGAAAGGAAAATTATGACATATAAATTTAAGACAATTATATCTATAGCAGTGTTATGTATAATACTTATTAATGCCAACTGTTTTGTGTTCGCTGCTGATTATGAAGATCCATTTCCTTTGCCTGAGTTGACGGGAGACTGGCGTATTGATTATATAGAAGTCGCAAAATCTCAGCTTGGTTATACAGAGGCTGAAGACGGCTCAAGTTATTTTGGTGCATGGGCAGATCAAACCTATCGTCCGTGGTGTTCGGAGTTTGCAGCTTGGTGTGCAGAACAAGCGGGTATTCCGGAAACTGTTATACCTATTGGTTTGTCAACAGAATCGTATCGAGATTTTTTCTATGATGAGAATCGTTATTATTATATTGATGAGGGAATAGATGCTCAAAATACTGAATTTATGGAGGGCTTTACCAATGTAGATACAATATCGTTCAATGATGCTGAACCCGGAGATATTATTTTAAAGGAAACAAATGGCTATATTAATGATGGACCTGACCATACAGGTATATTTTTAAACTATGAAAATGGCGAAGTTGAGTATATTTCCGGTAACAGTTCAAATAATGTTGAAATATGTAAATCTACTCCCGATAAATTTCATGGGATATGCAAACCCGATTTTGAACAAAAAGATATTATAGACAGCGAAGAAATAAGTTTAGAGGACAATGAGCCAGATAGCTTGGACAATCAAGATAGTTATTCAAACAAGTCAGATATAACGACCTCGGAAATTGTTGTATCTGATATACCTGTTGAAACTACTACAGAAAAAGAAACAATATCGAACGATGTATGCGTATCAATAGGTAGCAATGAAATAACTATCGAAGATAAAAAATACATGATAGATGTTGCGGCTTATATACAGTCCGAAAGCAATTCGACACTTGTTCCTCTCCGTTTTGTAGCTGTAGCCATACTTGGTGAAAATGTGTCAGACGCACAAAACAGTTCTGCTATAAGCTGGGATACAAATACCAAGACGGCAACTATAAATGTGAATGGAAATATCATTAAATTTACATCGGGCAGCAGGCTTATGTATAAGAACAATTCACCCATGCTTATGGACAACGGCGTTAAGGCTGAGATAACGGACGGCAGAATGTTCATACCGTTCAGAGCATTGGGCAGAGCGCTTGGCGTTCAGGTGGATTGGGACGCAGAGAGCAAGACGGCTATATACAAGACAAAGTAAATGTTCAAACAAAAGAGCGGAGCTAAAAAGGCTCCGTTCTTTTGTTTGCGGGAGAGCGAAGGTCTCCTATAGGCAAGGAAAAAATAAATCTTATAATTTGCGCTTAAAATTCAACAAAAAGCGGGCGAGAAATGCACGCCCCTACATTTGTGAAAGCACAGTCTGTTAGTCCTTTACCTCAATCAAACCGAAAGGAATGCTTGCAATCCTTTCGGCTTTTAATTTATAATATTCAGCATATTTATAAGTATGACCCAAGCAAGTCCATAATAGGTAACTACTGCCACAAGGTCGTTCACTGTTGTGATGAGCGGACCCGAGGCAACGGCGGGGTCTATTTTTATTTTGTGGAAGAATATAGGCACAATGGTACCCACAAGGCTTGAAATTATCATAGCCACAATGAGCGAAATACCCACGCAGCCCGACACACTGAACGCATAGAGCCATGTGTTGTGCTTGAACACAGCTATATACACGCCTATGAACAAAAACGCTATAAGGCTTATAAGAAGTCCGTTGCAGAGTCCTATTCTCATTTCCTTGAACACAAGTATTATCTTTTGGCTTGTCTTTAAGTTTTCATCCATAAGCACTCTTATCGTAACGGCAAGCGACTGTGTGCCCACATTTCCCGCCATATCGAGTATAAGCGACTGAAAGCACACCACAAGCGCGATCTGCGCCACCACATTTTCAAACATTCCCACAACAGTGGAAACGCCCATGCCGAGAAAAAGCAGCACTATAAGCCAGGGCATACGCTTTTTCATGCTCTCAAAAAGAGGCTCGTCAAGGTCCTCCTCCGCGGTAAGACCTGCCAGCTTTGCATAGTCGTCGCCCATCTCGTCGTCTACTACCTCAGCGATGTCCTGCGCCGTTATGATGCCCAGTATTTCCATATCCTTGTTCAATACGGGTATGGAGTCCTCCGCATAGTCCATTACTCTTTCTATGCACTCGCTTATTTTTTCGTGGTCGGTAAGGTAGGGATATGATGTACTCATAAGCGGCTCCAACTCCGTGTGCTCCCTTGCCGTTATAAGGTCCTTAAGGTCAAGAGCGCCGTAATATTTTCCGCCATTGTCCTCTACATATATGGTCGAAATGTTGTCGTTTTTTTCTGCCTGCTTCACAAGAGAGCGCATTGCCTGTTTAACGGTCATATCCTTTTCTATGACTATGAAGTTTGTAGTCATTATGCTTCCCACTTCATCGTCGTCATATGACTGCAAAAGATGAATGTCGGCGCTTGCTTCATCATCAAGAAGACGGGATATCTGTTCTTGAACATCGTCGTCCATCTCCTCCAGCACATCCACGGCGTCGTCCGAGTCCATGTTTTCAATGACCTTTGCGGCGGTGTGAATATCCAGTTCCTTGAAATATTCGTCAACATCCTCTATATAGGCGTATATCTCTGATATTTTTTCCGTACTCAGCACTGAGAACAAATGCCGTCTTTCCTCGGGAGAAAGCTCCGCAAAAGCGTCGGCAATATCGTTTTCGTGATAGTCCTCAAGCCTTGTTACAAGCTCGCTCTCGCTTATGTCGCTTCGTATGAGCTTTATAAGCTCTTCCGTATAGTTCTGATTCGATATATTTCTTTCTTCCATATTGACCTCCTTTTCCCGGGAGTATGGGCATTATCAGGACATACCTCCGTCAATACTTATTATCTGTCCCGTTATATAGGCGCTGTCGTTTTCGGCAAGATAGAGGGCAAGTCTTGCCACCTCCTCGGGATTGCCGAATCTCCTAAGAGGTATTTCCTCCTGAAGTGCCATTCTCTCCGACGGCTTCAGAAAGCTGTTCATCCTGGTGTCTATAACTCCGCAGGCAATGGCGTTTACCCTTATATTGCTCGGAGCAAGCTCCTTTGCCATCGACTTTGTGAATGAATTTACTGCGCCCTTAGTGGCTGAATACACTGCCTCGCAGGACGCTCCCAGCTCTCCCCACATGGAGGATATGTTTATTATGTTTCCCCTGTGCGTTCTTATCATATTCTGTACGGCGGCGTGTGTGCAGTTGAGCACACCGTTTAAGTTGGTGTCTATAACTCTTTTCCATTGAGTGGGCTGCATGGTGTTGAAAAGCCCCACATAGGATATGCCCGCGTTGTTCACAAGCACATCTATACATCCGAATTTCCGCTCTATTTCCTCAACGGCTGTCCTTGCCGCCTTATATTCGCCCACATCTCCCATGAGCGCAAGCACATTGGGAGTATATATATTGAGCTCTCTTTCCGTTTCCTCAAGCTCTCTCTGCGACGACGAACACATTATTGCCACGTTGTAGCCCTCCACGGCAAAGAGCGCCGCTATGGCCTTTCCTATGCCTCTTGAAGCCCCTGTTATAAAGGCTGTTTTGTTTCCTAGCATTTTATTCTCCCTTCATTAAAAATTCATTTGCAAATTTATCCTTATAGTGTTATCATAGCTTATAGCGACTCAAAATGCAAGGAGAAAATTCAAGCTATGAAAAATTTATTCAAGGATAAGGTTTTTCTGCATAATATAACGATACTTGCTCTCCCCATAATGCTGAATGAGCTTATAAATTCACTCATAAATATTATGGATACATTCATGACGGGCAAGCTCGGCGCACAGAGCGTTACGGCGGTAGGCTTGAGCAATCAGATATTCTTTCTCTTCAATCTCTGCTGCTTCGGCATATCCAGCGGCGCATCGGTTTTTATGGCGCAGTATTGGGGCAATAAGGATGTAAAGGGCGTAAGGCGTGTGCTGGGCTTAGCAGTCATATCCGCCGAGTTTTTTGCTCTTTTGTTCTTTATATTGGCAAGATATATACCCGGTCAGCTTCTGGGCATATACTCAAAGGATGCCGAAGTTATAGTCCTAGGCGAAAGCTACCTTGTGGTGGTTTCGCTCAGTTATTTCTTTACGGCTTTTGTAAATGTGTTCAACATTGCGCTTAAGGCAATAGGTCGCGCGGCGCAGCCCATGTTCACCACACTCGTTTCGCTCATATCAAATGTTGTATTGAATTATATATTCATTTTTGTGATGCATCTTGGCGTAAAGGGCGCGGCATACGGCACGGTATGTGCAAGGAGTATAGAATTTGCGCTTCAGCTAAGCCTTATATTTATAAGACGGCTGCCCGTACTCGGACGCCCAAGGGATTATATGAGCGCCGACCTTGCCTTTATAAAGCACTATTTTATAATTGCCATGCCGGTATTTTTAAATGAGTTCATATGGGCTTTGGGTACCACAATATATAACGTGGCTTATAAATACAGCGGTACGGTAGCGCAGGCGGCAATACAGGTGTCAAGCTCCGTTCAGAACCTTTTTATAGTGGCGGGCATGGGCTTCGGCACTGCGGTAGGCATAATTTTGAGCAACAGCTTGGGCGCGGGCGACAGAGAAAAGGCTATAGACTATTCCAAAAAGGGCAAAAAGCTCGTTGTGCTTACATCCATATTTTCGGGCGTTGTGCTCATACTCTTTGCCAAGCTCATAGTAAGCTTTTTCGATATCGATGAGCAGGGCAGGCGCTATGCGCTCTATATGCTCTATGTCGTTGCGGCGGGCATAACGGTCAAGAATATAAACTTTATAAATATTGTCGGCATACTGCGCAGCGGAGGAGATACGCTCGCAGGTCTTATAATGGATATGTCGAGCGTATGGCTCATAGGCATACCTATGGCGTTTCTTGGCTCCGCTCTTTTGGGACTTCCCATTTATATAACCTTTACAATGGTATACATGGAGGAGGTAGTAAAGCTTATTTTCAGCGAAGCAAGAGTTCTTAAATTGAAATGGGCTAATACAATAATATAAAGGGAGTGTGATATATGAACAGAGATACACAAAAAGGGGTCTTGATCGGCATACTTCTGACGATCGCAGCCATACTTACGGTCAATTCCGCAATCATTTGTTATAGGAATTATATAAAAAAGGAAATAAACCACGAAACAAAGGCAAAGACCATTATGGAAATAATGGACAGGGAATATGTGGGCGATATAGATAAGGACGAAATGTTCGAGGGCATTTACACGGGTATGGTGGCGCTCTCCACGGACAGATATTCGCGCTATATCTCAGCGGAGGACTATGAGTCCTATAAGATAAATACGGAGGGCAACTATGTTGGCATAGGCGTAAAGACCACCATAGATCCCGAGGACTATTCCATCTACATATATTCCGTCTATGAAAATTCGCCTGCCGCCGATGCCGGGCTTATGTCGGGCGACAAGGTAATAAAGGTGAATGATGTGCCCGTGAGCTATGAAAACTATGACGAAGCCATAGATATGATAAGAGGCGAAGCGGGCAGCAGCGTCAAGCTCAGCATAAAGCGAGGGGACAATGTATACGACAAGACTGTTCTGTGCAAGGATGTGAATGTGCCTACTGTCGGCGGAGCCATGATAGACAGCGATATAGGCTACATAGAAATAGACGGCTTCGAGGGCGTTACATACGACCAGTATACGGAAGTCTACAACAAGCTTAAGGGACAGGGCATGAAGTCTCTTGTAATAGATCTGAGAAATAACCCCGGTGGTCTTCTGGACTCCGTATCCAAGATAGCGGACGCCATAATACCGGAGGGCGTCATAACCTACACCGAGGATAAGGAGGGCAACAGGGAATATGTATATTCCGAGAAGGGCGAGGCGGATATACCCATAGCCGTAATAGTCAATGAAAACAGCGCCTCAGCAGCCGAGCTTCTCACGGCAGCCATAAAGGACTCGCACAAGGGCACCGTAGTGGGCAAGACCACCTATGGCAAGGGAGTAGTGCAGACGACCTTTCCGCTTACGGACGGCAGCGCGGTAAAGCTTACCACCTCAAAATACTACACTCCGAACGGCATATGCATAGACGGCGAGGGCGTAAAGCCCGATGTTGAGGTCGATAATGACGGCTATGTCCACAGGGCGCTCACGAGCAGCACTGCCGAATATGATATTGAAAACGACGCTCAGCTTAAAAAGGCTGTGGAAATTTTAAGGGGCTGATATTCCATCGGCTCTTTTTTATTTTTGTTTTTTGTATAACAAAGTGTTGAAATATATATTTTTTTATGTTATCATAAATTCAAATGCAGTTTAGGAGGAATAATGAAATGAAGGGAATAATAACCGTTTTGGGCAAGGACAGCGTGGGCATCATAGCCGCAGTCTGCACCTACCTGGCAGAGGAAAAAATAAATATACTCGATATATCCCAGACCATAGTTTCGGGCTGGTTCAATATGATGATGGTCATAGATCTTTCGACAAGCTGCCACCGCTTTGAGGAGATAGAGTCGCAGCTCAATAGGATAGGCGAGGAAAAGGGCGTCGATATAAGACTTCAGAGAGAGGATATATTCAATTCGATGCACCGCATCTGATATGTCGGAGGTTAATTTATGATTTCAAGAGTTGAGGTTCAGGAAACAAACAGGATGATACAAGAGGCTAACCTCGATGTGAGGACAATCACAATGGGTATAAGCCTTTTGGATTGCGCCGATTCGGATATAAATAAGCTCAATGACAAGATATACGACAAGATAACCAAAA
Organism: uncultured Clostridia bacterium; assembly: GCA_947627425.1. GTDB lineage: Bacteria > Bacillota > Clostridia > Lachnospirales > CAG-274 > Gallispira. The sequence continues at coordinate 33,609 of CANQVZ010000013.1, forward strand.
GTGCCGAAAATCTTGTAAAAACGGGCGATGAGATAGGCAATGAATTCGGTGTGCCCATAGTCAACAAGAGAATATCGGTCACTCCCATAGCCCTTATAGGCGCGGGCTGCAGCGCGTCGGATTATATAAAGATAGCCAAGACGCTTGACAGGGCGGCATCCGAGGTGGGCGTAAACTTTATAGGCGGATATTCCGCTCTTGTGCAGAAGGGCTCCGCAACCGGCGACAAGCGACTTATAGAAAGTATACCCGAGGCGTTGAGCGTTACGGAAAGAGTGTGCTCCAGCGTAAATGTAGGCTCCACCCGAAACGGCATAAATATGGACGCCGTAAGGCAGATGGGCGAGATAATAAAGGAAATGGCTTTCCTCACAAAGGACAGAGGCTCCATTGCCTGCGCAAAGTTTGTTGTGTTCTGTAATGCCGTTGAGGACAATCCCTTCATGGCGGGAGCCTTCCACGGCGTGGGCGAAAAGGAAAGAGTAATAAATGTAGGCGTAAGCGGACCGGGCGTTGTGAAGCGCGCCCTTGCCGAGGTAAGGGGCGCGGATTTTGAAACCCTCTGCGAGACCGTCAAGAAAACAGCCTTCAAGATAACCAGAGTTGGTCAGCTTGTGGCTCAGGAGGCGAGCAAGAGGCTTGGCGTACCCTTCGGCATAATAGATCTTTCGCTTGCTCCCACGCCCGCTATAGGCGACTCCATAGCCGAAATATTCCACGAAATGGGTCTTGAACACGCGGGCGCTCCGGGCACAACGGCTGCCCTTGCCATACTTAACGACAATGTAAAGAAGGGCGGAGTTATGGCAAGCTCCTGTGTAGGCGGACTTTCGGGCGCATTCATACCCGTGAGCGAGGATCACGGCATGATAGACGCCGTAAGAGCGGGCGCATTGAGCCTTGAAAAGCTCGAAGCCATGACCTGCGTATGCTCCGTAGGTCTTGATATGCTCGCCATACCGGGAGACACCTCCGCGGAGACCATTTCGGGCATAATAGCCGACGAAATGGCTATAGGCATGATAAACAGCAAAACTACGGCAGTCAGGATAATACCCGTAATAGGCGCCAATGTCGGCGAAACAGTCGAGTTCGGCGGACTTCTGGGCTACGCTCCCATAATGAGCGTCAACAAATTCGGCTGCGAGGCATTTATAAAGAGGGGCGGCAGGATACCCGCGCCCATACACAGCTTCAAAAATTAGGGCAAATAAAAAATTGTCTTTGATTACCCTCATATTTTCGTTATATGGGGGTAAAATTTATAGCGAGGTGTTTTTATGAACTGCGATAAGGTATTGTATTTTTTTGAAAGAATAAATGAGATTCCCAGAGAATCCGGCAACGAAAAGGCGATAAGCGACTATCTTGTGTCCTTCGGCAGGGAAAGAGGTCTTTGGACGCACAGAGACAAGGCTAACAATGTCATTATAAAAAAGCCCGCCTCAAAGGGATATGAAAATTCAAAGCCCGTTGTCATACAGGGGCATATGGACATGGTGTGTGAAAAAAACGCAGGAGTCTTGCACGACTTTGAAAAAGACCCCATAAAGGTGATATATGACGGTGATTTTATGCACGCCGACGGCACCACGCTTGGCGCGGACGACGGCATAGCCGTTGCTATGGCTCTTGCTCTTCTGGATGACGGCTCTGCCGTGCATCCCCCTTTAGAGGCGGTATTCACCACCGATGAGGAGGTTGGTATGTTCGGCGCGTCAAGCCTCGATACAACGCTCATAGAGGGCAGAAGGCTCATAAATATAGATTCCGAGCAGGAGGGCGTTTTCACCGTAGGCTGTGCGGGCGGCGTAAAAACCAAGTCTTTAATCCCCCTTGAATTCAAAGCGCCCGAATACACCGAGTTTGCGGCAATAATTCTTTCGGGTCTCATAGGCGGACATTCGGGCATAGATATAGACAAGGAGAGGGCAAATGCCAATAAGCTCATGGCAAGGATACTGCACTCACTTTCCGTTACGGATAAAATAGAGCTTTCCGAGTTTCAAGGCGGTTCAAAGAACAATGCCATACCCGTATATGCCGAGGCGATAGTTGCCTGCAAGGACATAAAGCGACTTAAGGCAAGCGTGAATATAATATCCGAGCAGCTCAGGTCGGAATATGCCGAGACCGATAAGGGCATAGATATAAGGGTAGAGGAGATAGAGGGCAGGAACACCGTTTTTTCAGGGGACAGCCTTGAAAAAACAATAACCGCGCTCATGCTCATGCCAAACGGCATACAGTCCATGAATACCGTTCTTGATATGCCCGAAAGCTCCAACAATGTGGGCATAGTCAGGACGGAGGACGACAAATTAAGCATCGTCTGCGCCGTAAGAAGCGCTGTAATAACCAAAAAGACCTATATAAAGGATCAGATAGAAGGACTTGTCGCTCTCTGCGGAGGCACAACGGAATTTATAGGCGACTATCCTTCCTGGGAATACAGACACGATTCGCCTCTCAGGGATGTTTTCGTAAAAGTATATAGGGAAATGTACGGAAAGGACGCCGTTGTGGAGACCGTACACGCGGGACTGGAGTGCGGCATTATCTCCGAAAAGGCTCCCGATATGGATATGATATCCCTCGGTCCCGATATACTCGATATACACACGCCGCGCGAGAGAGCGAGTCTGTCCTCGATAGAGAGAGTGTGGAATATGCTCTGCGTTATACTTAAAAGACTGTAAGGAGAAGGTATGAATATATTTCGGGACAGAAGCTGTATCAGAATATGTTTTTACATCATATTTACATTTGTCTGCATATATGTTTCGGCAAGGCTCATTGACGCCCTGCTTTATTCCCTTGCAAATATAGACGATATTTTTTCTGCCGTGAAATATTTTCTGGCTCGCCTTTGCTCCGTTTTTTCGATACTTGTGCTGGGCTTTGTTTTTGCTTATATACTGAAGCCCGCAGTCTGCGCCGTGGAAAGGAAAACAGGCTTAAAAAGAGGCGCGTCCTCTGCGGTCGTGTTTTTAGCCTTCATAGTATTCATTATTTCCGTCACAGCCGTGACGGCATACAGCATAGACTATGAAAGCCTCGGCACCGAAATAGTCGATTACGGCAGGAACGTAAACGCCATATACTCGGATATAAAGCGCTTTTTTGATACACACAGGCTTTTCTATGCCGAAAATATATTAAACAGCATAAACACCTCCCTGTCGGGCTTCATGGCAAGGCTCTGTGCCGATATCATTAATATTTCGGGCAAGCTTTTAAGCCGTATCATAACGGTGTTTGTGAGCCTTGCGGCAGGCTATTATATGCTCCGTGATGAGGAAAGAATAACATCTGCCTTAAGCCGTTATACTCAAAGGCTTGCGGGAGAAGGACTGAAAGAAAGAGCCTGCTTTCTGCTTGCGGATCTCAACAGTATATTCAGCCGTTACCTAAGAGGACAGCTCACCGACGGCGCAATTATGGCAGGGCTTATAAGCCTTTCTCTTGCCGTTATAAGAGTGCCGTTTGCCGTCATCATAGGGCTTGTGAGCGGTTTTTCAAATATAATCCCCTATTTCGGCTCTATACTCGGCTTTGTGCTTTCGGTAGGCATGGCGCTTGTCAGCGGAGAGCCTATAAGGGCGATCTATGCGGCTATAGTTATTTTGATACTACAGCAGATAGATTCGGTATTTATAGTGCCTAAGGTGGTTGGAGAGAGCGTAAGCCTAAGTCCCGCCGTTATAATAATATCCCTTGCCGTTTTCGGCAAGCTTTTCGGCATATGGGGCATGGTGCTTGCAGTTCCGCTTACGGCTTTTGTAAAGCTCAGATTGGACAGGTTCTGTGAAAGGAGAGATGAAAATGAACAAGGCTGCGGATAAGGAGCTTCTCAGAATAAGGGCAAAGGAAAAAATGCTTGACGGCAAGGAAAGCTTTGCCGAGGCAAAGCTCAACGACATAATGAATAAGGTAGAGGATAGAATACCCGACGGGCTTGCGGAAAAGCTGGAGCTTGCCTTTTATAAGGGCTTTGGCTTTGTTTTCAACAAGGGCGTGGATGTTATTGAAAAGACATATAACAAAAGCGGTATGGATATGGATTTCAGAGCATATAAAAATATATTGCTCAATGATGAGGAGGCTCTTGTGCATTTCAGAAAAAAGCTCGACGCAGGGCTGAAAAAAGATCTTACCTTGACCGCTCTGGAGGGCACGGGTCTGGGAATACTGGGAATAGGTCTTCCCGACATACCGATTTTTATAGCCGTTATATTGAGGAGCATATATAAGATAGCCTCGGCATACGGCTTCGACTATGACAAGGACAGCGAGAAATGCTACATATTAAAGCTTATAACGGGAGCGCTCAGCACGGGCGAGGACAGAGAAAGGATAAAAAAGCAGATAAGGAGAATGGAATATCTCATAAGCAACAATATATACGAAACAAATCTGGACAGGGAAATGAAAAAGGCTTCAAGCCTCATGGCAAACGAGCTTATAACATATAAATTCGTACAGGGTCTGCCCGTTGTGGGCGTGCTGGGAGGCTACACCAATGTAAAGACGCTCAACAGGATAGTGAGCTTTGCCCACCTCAACTATGAAAGACGCTGTATAGAGCTTTTGCGCTTCGAAGGCTGATTTTCGCCGTTTTTGCGGCGTTTTCTGGAGGCGAGCATACCGCCTATTTTTCCGCTTTCTCTTGCGGTGAGCGATTTCCAGCCGCTTGTTTTCACCTTATCCATAAGCCCAAGCTCCTCGGCTATTTCATATTTCATTATGTCGTCGGGAGTGAGGGGCTTTTTTTGCTTCATAATATATCACCTCAATTTATAGGATAGCCCCGCATAAAAATTTTATTCAATATATACCGCTTTGTGTTGACATTTAAGGCAATTGATGTTATAGTTAATATAAATAAGAAGATAGAGGTTGCATTTGACATAAGTAGATATTTTGATGCCGCAGTGACAAATGAGAAATATCAAAAGGGGAAAATGCCGAAGAAAGCTCTCTGCTGCGGGGCGCTTTCTGGTTGTCGGAGTTAACAGCCCGATAACTGTCATAAGCCATATGGCTTATGGAGAGCTATCTGTGAATATATGCTTATATCACAGATTGGCTTTTGTCAATCTTTTTTTGACTAATGATATGGAGGTAAAAACAATGAAAACATTTAATGTGGGAATTATAGGCGCTACGGGAATGGTAGGTCAGCGCTTTACGCTCCTGCTCGATAAGCACCCGTGGTTCAATGTTGCGGCAGTTGCCGCAAGCCCGCGTTCGGCAGGCAAGAAGCTTAAGGACGCCATAGGCTCAAGGTGGGCTATGACGGAGCCTATTCCCGAAAGAATAGGCGATATGGTCGTTATGGACGCCACTGCCGATGTGGATAAGATCGCATCTATGGTTGACTTTGTGTTCTGCGCCGTAGATATGAAAAAGGACGAGATAAGGGCGCTTGAAGAAAGGTATGCAAAGGCGGAGTGTCCCGTTGTGAGCAACAATTCCGCTCACCGTTCCACTCCCGACGTTCCTATGGTAGTGCCTGAGATAAATCCCGAGCACATTGAAATAATAGAAGCCCAGAAAAAAAGGCTCGGCACAAAGAGAGGCTTTATAGCGGTCAAGTCGAACTGCTCCCTGCAGAGCTATGTTCCTGCGCTTCATCCTCTCAAGAAATACGGCATCAAAAATGTGCTTGCCTGTACATATCAGGCAATATCGGGCGCAGGCAAGACATTTGAAAGCTGGCCTGAGATGGTGGACAATGTGATACCGTTCATAGGCGGCGAGGAGGAAAAATCCGAGCTGGAGCCGCTCAAGATATGGGGACATATAGAGGGCGACAAGATAGTAAATGCAGTCACGCCCAACATCACTACACAGTGTCTTAGGGTTGCGGTCTCCGACGGTCACACCGCCGCCGTATTCGTAAGCTTTGACAACAAGCCCTCAAAAGAGGATATACTTAAGGCTTGGAAGGAATTCAGCGGAGTTCCGCAGGAGCTGGAGCTTCCCTCCGCTCCCAAGCAGTTCTTGAACTACTTTGAGGAGGACAACAGACCGCAGGCAAAGCTTGATAGAATGCTTGAAAACGGTATGGCTGTTTCAATAGGCAGACTCAGAGAGGACAGCCAGTACGACTATAAATTTGTTTGTCTTTCACACAACACATTAAGAGGAGCGGCAGGCGGAGCAGTGCTCATGGCAGAGCTTCTTGCCGCAAAGGGATATTTTGACAGATAAGGGGGTACATACTATGTCAAAGAACACAATTTTTGAGGGAGCGGGAGTTGCCATCGTAACTCCGTTTTCGCCCGACGGCAGCGTCAATTTTGACGCTCTGGGCAATATGATAGATTTTCAGATAAAAAATCATACCGACGCGCTCATAGTGTGCGGCACAACGGGCGAGGCTTCAACTCTCACGGATGATGAGCAGATAGAAACCATACGCTATGCCGTAGATAGGGCAAATAAAAGAATTCCCGTCATTGCGGGAGCAGGCAGCAACGACACCGCTCACGGCATAGAGCTTTGCAAGAGATGCGCTCAGGTGGGCGCAGACGGACTTTTGATCGTCACACCCTATTACAATAAGACCACGCAGAAGGGACTTGTAAAATATTATACGGATATGGCGGCAGCAACGGATCTTCCCGTCATAATGTATTCCATAGCGGGCAGAACGGGCGTAAACATTGCGCCTGCGACTGTTGAGGAGCTTTCAAAGATAGACAACATAGTTGCCATAAAGGAGGCAAGCGGAAACATATCTCAGGTTGTGGAGATAGCCCACAGAACACAGGGCGACCTTGACATATACAGCGGCAACGACGATCAGATCGTGCCTCTGCTTTCGCTCGGAGGCAAGGGAGTTATATCGGTGCTTTCAAATGTAGCGCCTTAATACACTCACGATATGGTTGCGGCTTATCTTTCGGGCAATTGTGCCGAGGCCACAAAGCTCCAGCTTGACTGCTATGAGCTTGTAAAGGCTCTGTTCATAGAGGTAAATCCCATTCCCGTTAAGGCAGCCCTCAATATGATGGGTATGAATGCGGGAGGCTACAGAGCGCCTCTTATCGAAATGGAGGAAAGCAACAGGCTTGTGCTCGAAAAGGCTATGCATAACTTCGGACTTATATAAGAGCATTTCTTAAAAAGGAGAATGACCTATGACAAAAATTATAATGAACGGCTGTAACGGCAAAATGGGCAGGGTCATATGCGGACTTTGCAAAAACGACGCCGACGCCGTGATTGCCGCAGGCGTGGATATGGTGCCTGCAAATACGGATTTTCCCGTTTTCGGCAATATAAAGGACTGCAATATAGACGCTGATGTCATTATAGACTTTTCCACAGCTTCGGCTGTGCCTCAGGTGGTGGAATATGCCGTTGAAAAGGGCATACCCGCCGTTATATGCACAACGGGCTTGAGTGATGAAACGCTTGCGCTCATAGATGAGGCGTCAAAAAGCGTGCCTATGTTCAGAAGCGCAAATATGAGCCTCGGCATCAATCTCATTGCATCCATACTCAAAAAATACAGCAGCGTGCTTTATGAAGCGGGCTTCGATGTAGAGATAGTCGAAAGACATCACAACCAAAAAATAGACGCTCCCAGCGGCACGGCTATACTTCTTGGCGATGCCGTGAACGAAAGCGTTGACAATGCTCTTGAATATGTCTATGACAGAAGCGGCGTAAGGCAGAAAAGAGACAGGAAGGAGCTGGGCTTTTCGGCTGTAAGAGGCGGCACCATTGTGGGCGACCACGAGGTGATATTCGCAGGCAAGGACGAGGTGGTGGAGTTCACTCACTCCGCTTACAGCAAGGAGGTCTTTGCGGTAGGCGCTCTTAAGGCTGCCAAGTTCATAAAGGATAAAAAACCCGGCAAATACGATATGCAGGATGTAATGTCGGAGATATAATAAAAAAGGAGACTTCGCAGTCTCCTTTTCATTTTATCTCACATCTTTTGTGGAATCAATGCTGTAGCCCTTTGCCTTTAGCTCCTCCACTGCCTCCGCAACATTGTGTGAACGCACCTTTACGGTCATTTCTATTATGCCGTTTTCAACTATGTTGCTTATGTTTCTTATATCTATGTTATGAGAAGCAAATATCTGTGTTACCTCGGCAAAAACGCCTATCCTGTCCTTTGTGGATATGGCGATCCTCGTTCCCTCCGATTTAACACCCATTATGTCTATAAAGGCTCTGAATATATCGGTCCTTGTGATTATGCCCACAAGATATTCGCCGTCCGTAACGGGCAGTGAGCTTATTCTGTTTTCCTTCATAACAAGGGCGGCGTCCTCCAACAGGGCGTCCTTGCTTATTCTGAATATGCCCGTCTTCATTATATCCTTTACCTTTGTCTTGCTCAAAAGATAATTGATCTCATATACGCTGAGCGATGTTGCGCTTGACGGATTTACTTCCGCAAGGAGCTTTTCCGTAACAAGACCTATGAGCTTGTTGTCGTCATCCACAACGGGCAGCTGTGAAAACCTGTTCTCCTGCATGAGCTGGTATGCCTTGGCCACGGACTGGTCGGGCATTGCAACTGTCGGTCTTCTTGTCATTCTTTCATGTACATACATATACTATACACCCCCGTGAAAAAAATAATTTCCTCTATAGAACATATTACCATATTTTTTTGTAAAAATAAAGATAAATTTAAAATTAATGTAAAAAAATATAATTATACTTGTAATGACAAAAAAATTGTTGTATACTAATTATATTGTGACTAAGTGCGGAAATTTTGTTTTTTCCGCAAATCAAGCATTACTTTGGAGGTTATGTAGATATGAATTCTTCAGATTTACTGACAATAAATTGTCTGCGTGTACTGAGCATAGAGGCAATAGAAAAAGCCAAGTCGGGACACCCCGGAATTACCATGGGCGCTGCGCCCATGGCATATGAGCTTTTTGCAAGGCATCTTAAGCACAGCCCCAAAAATCCAAATTGGCTCAACAGGGACAGATTTGTGCTTTCCGCGGGTCACGGTTCTGCGCTTTTGTACTCGCTTTTGCATCTTTTTGGCTACGGTGTCAGCCTTGAGGATCTCAAGCAGTTCCGTCAGTTCGGTTCCAAGACTCCGGGACATCCCGAATACGGCACCACTCCGGGCGTTGACGCCAGCACGGGACCTCTCGGTCAGGGACTTGCAAACGCAGTTGGCATGGCTATTGCCGAGGCTCATCTTGCAGCCAAATTCAATAAGCCCGACTGCAATATAGTAGATCACTATTCATATGCTCTTTGCGGCGACGGCTGTATGATGGAGGGCATATCCTATGAGGCTGCTTCGCTTGCGGGTGCTTACGGTCTCGGAAAGCTCATTGTGCTTTATGACTCCAACAATATCACCATAGAGGGAAGAACCGAGCTTACATTCACGGAGAATGTCAGAGCCAGATTTGAAGCCCTTGAATGGCACACTCTCTATGTTGAGGACGGCACGGATATAGACGCCATAGGCAGAGCCATTGAGGAGGCAAAGGCTGTCAAGGACAAGCCCTCGCTCATAGAGATAAAGACGGTCATAGGCTTTGGCTCGCCCAACAAGGAGGGCAGCGAGACCTCTCACGGCGCGCCTCTGGGCGTAGACGAGGTGAAGGCAACAAAGCGCAACCTCGGCTGGGATTATGAAGAAGACTTTTATGTACCTTCCGAAGTAAGAGAAAATACTGCGTCATTTATTCCTACGCTTGAAAAGGCGGAGGAGGACTGGAACAAGCTCTATTCCGAATATAAGACTAAATATCCCGAGCTTGCCGCCGAATATGAGGCATGGCTCAAGGATGACTTTGTGGGCGACCTTGAAAACGACGACAGCTATTGGTATAACGAGGGAGATATGGCAACGAGAGACTGCTCCGGCAAAATACTTGCCATGCTTTCAAAGAAAATGCCCAATCTTTTCGGAGGCTCCGCAGATCTTGCGCCCTCCAATAAGTCTGTTATGCCCGACAGAGAGTATTTCAACAGAGAAAACAGAGACGGTTCAAACATACACTATGGCATAAGAGAGCTGGCAATGACGGCTATTGCAAACGGTATGTATTATCATGGCGGCATAAGACCCTACATAGCAAGCTTCTTCGTATTCTGTGACTATATGAAGCCTGCTTTGAGAGTTTCTGCCATTTCACACCTGCCCATAATAAGCATACTCACTCACGACAGCATTGGCGTAGGCGAGGACGGACCCACGCATCAGCCCATAGAGCAGCTTTCGGCTTATAGAAGTCTGCCCAACTACAATGTATGGCGTCCCTGCGACATAAACGAGAGCGCAGCCGCATGGTACAGCGCAGTTACGGAGAAAAACACACCGTCATCTCTTGTGTTTACAAGACAGACCACAAAGAACATAGGCATTGACGGCAGAAAGGCTTTAAAGGGCGGTTATGTCATAAGGGAATCCTTCAAGGAAACTCCCGATATAATTCTTATCGCTACGGGTTCCGAAGTAGGTCTTGTGTACGACGCTTATGATGTGCTCAAGGAAAAGGGCGTTTCTGCTCAAGTCGTAAGTATGCCCTGCGTGGAGGTATTTGAAAAGCAGACCGATGAATATAAAAACTCCGTTCTGCCCAAGAATGTCACAAAGAGAATAGTTGTCGAGGCATCCTTCGATATGTCGTGGTACAGATATATAGGTCTTGACGGCGAGATAATAGGGATGAAGGAATTTGGTCGTTCGGGACCCTATTCCGTATTATTCAAGCACTATGGCTTTACTGTTGACAATGTGGTTGACAGGGCGTTGAAGCTTTTGGACAAATAAATAACATAAGCGGGAGAAAACTCCCGCTTTTTGCATAGGTGATTGTATGGACAAGCTCAAAAAGCAGATGGAATTTCTGGTTGAAATTTCAAAGATGAAAAGCATATACAGACAGTCTATATACTATGAAAACGGCGATATAAAGCGTGAAAATGACGCAGAACACAGCTGGCACATATGTATGTATGCCCTTGTGCTCTCGGAGTATGCTCCCGCGGGCACGGATATTTCAAGGTGTATAAAAATGCTTCTTATGCACGACCTTGTGGAAATATATGCGGGCGATACCTATTTGTATGACGAAAAGGGCAATGCCGACAAAGCAAGGCGCGAGGCGGAGGCTGCGGATAAGCTCTATTCCATGCTCGGTGATCAGGGCGGGGAATTAAAAAAGCTTTGGCTCGAATTTGAGGAAAATTCCACGGATGAGGCGCAGTTTGCAAACGCTATGGACAGGCTCCAGCCCCTGCTTCTTAACTATCTCACACAGGGCGGAAAATGGCGCGAAAACAATGTGCATATATCGCAGGTGCTTGAAAAGGGCAAATGGCAGACAAGAAAAGTAGATGACAAAATAAAAAAGCTTGTTTTGGATATATTGGAGGACAGCGTTAAAAAGGGCTATCTCCTCCCATAAAAATAATGATGAGGTGAAAATAATGAGTGATTTGGATAAAATTGTGGACAAGGCGGAAATACTTACGGAGGCTCTCCCATATATAAGGGATTTCCGCAACAAGAAGGTCGTCATAAAATACGGCAGTCAGGTGCTTAAGGACAAGAAGGTCGCAGAGAGCGTTATGGAGGACATAGTTCTTTTAAAGCTCATAGGTATGCAGCCCATAATAGTGCACAGCGGCAGCAACGAAATAAACCGCTGGCTCAAAGCCATAGGCAAGGACATAGAATACTACGACAACAGCCGAGTTACCGACAAGGAAACCATAGAGGTCGTTGAAATGGTGCTCGGCAAGATAAATAAAGACCTCGTTCAGCTCATAGAAAAGCACGGCGCAAAGGCTGTCGGCATATGCGGTAAGGACAGCGCTACCATAAGGGTGACCAAAAAGCACGTAAAGGGCGTGGATATGGGTTATTTCGGCGAGGTAGAGAGCATAAACACAGAGCTTATAGACGAGCTTCTTGAAAAGGATTTCATACCCGTTATTTCATCCATAGGCATAAGCGATGATTACGAGAGCTATAACCTCAAGGCGGATGATGTTGCGGGCGCCGTGGCAAAGGCGTTAAAGGCAGAAAAGCTCCTTTTCCTTGCAAGGGAGGAGGGCATATATGACTTGAGAGCCAATGAGGTGCCAAAGGCTATGATAACCGTAGACGAGGCTAAGAAGATAATAGAAGATGCCACTCTGGATGTTGCAACCCTCAATAAGCTCATATGCGCCGTAGATGCCGTAAACAACGGAGTTCACAGAGTACATATAGTTGACGGCTCCATTGAACACAGCGTGCTGCTTGAGTTCTTTACCGTTTTCGGCATAGGCACAGCCATAGTTGCCAACGACAAGGAGCTTTATAATCACGAAAAGGATTTCAGAAAATAAAAGGGGCAAATTCAATGGAAAATATATTGTTTGTTAATACCTGCGTCAGACAGGATTCGCGTACACTAAGGCTTGCAAAGCGCTTGCTTGAAAAATTGAACGGAGAGGTCAGGGAGGTGCGCCCCGATAAAGAGAACATTGCGCCCCTTAACAAAAGCTCTCTTGCCCGCCGTGATGCACTCATAGCATCGGAAAGCTTTGATGCGGATATGTTTTCATATGCCCGTGACCTTGCCGCTGCGGATATAATAGTGATCGCTGCGCCATACTGGGATCTTTCCTTCCCTGCGCTGCTCAAAACATATGTCGAAAATATAAATGTATGCGGAGTTACATTCCGCTATGACGAAAACGGCATACCAAAGAGCCTTTGCAGGGCTAAAGCGCTTTATTATGTCACCACGGCGGGAGGTCCCATAATTCATAATATGGGCTTTGACTATATTCGCGCGCTTGCGGAAGACTTTTACGAAATAAAGGATATACGCTTTATTTCTGCCGATGGTCTGGATATATACGGTGCCGATACGGAGAAAATACTTGCCGAAGCGGAAAATAAAATAGACATGTTATAATAAAAATGCAACTAATCCTTTGATTCTCGGCTCCCCTTTTGGGGGAGCTGTCAACTCGTAGAGTTGACTGAGGGGGCAAGATAATTAAGTACAATTTATGATTTTTTTATTTGCACCTTTCCACAAAATCTCTCATTATATCAAGCTGTACCTTGTCCTTCCTCCACGAAAGCTCCGGATGCCACTGTACCGCCTGTATGTATTTTTTGTCCGGGCAGTATACCGCCTCTATTATGCCGTCTTCGGCCTCTGCCATAGGCTTGAGCTTATCCGAGAGCACCTTTATCCCCTGATGATGATAGCTGTTCACTCCCGCCTTATCCGTTTTCATCACCTTGTAAAGAGGCGTATCCTTGTATATTTTCACATTGTGGCTATGCCTGTCATACGGCGGCTTCATTGTGTGGTTTATATCGCTTTTTATCTGCGCGCCTATATCCTGATAAAGCCTTCCGCCCAAAAGCACATTTATGAGCTGTATTCCCCTGCATATGCCGAAAAGCGGTATATCATTCTTGTATATTTTTTCAAAAAGCGCCTTTTCAAGCTCGTCCTCCTTGTTGTATATCTCGCCGCACACATCCAGCTTATCCTCAAAATAAAGCGAGGGATTTACATCGTGCCCGCCCGTAAACAGAAAGCCGTCGCAGATATTGAGCATATCGTCAACGCTGTATCTGTCAAAGGGCAGTATGATAGGGCAGGCTCCGCATTCGCTCAATACCTCCGTATAGCCGGGCAGCATCCATATGCTGTTCTTTTTTGTGTCAAAAAGAGGCGTAACGCCTATTATAGGTTTTTTCATATTCTCTCACTCCTTAATATAAAAAGAGAGCGTACATCCGAGTACGCCCTCATACATTCCGAAAATATTATAGACCAAAAAAATTTAAAAGTCAATACCCTGTTGCATTTAAAGTCTTTAAGGTTTATACTTAAATCAAGTATATTTCAAAAGGGAGGTCATTTTATGCAATACAAGGATTATTTAAAAATGCTGGACATAGTGAGGAGCAAAACGGACCTTGTGCCCGAAACGGCTATAGTGCTCGGTTCGGGATTGGGCGCTCTTGCGGATGAGATAGATGTTCATTCCGTGGTGGATTATAAGGAAATACCCGATTTTCCCGTTTCCACTGTTGAGGGACACAAGGGCAGGTTCGTATTCGGCAATATTGAGGATAAGCCCGTTGTCATAATGCAGGGCAGGGTACACTATTACGAGGGCTATCCCATGGAGAGCGTTGTGCTCCCCATAAGGCTCATGAGGCTTATGGGCGCCGAAAAGCTTATACTTACAAATGCTTCGGGCGGTATAAACAAGGACTTCAACGCAGGCGACCTCATGCTCATATCAGACCATATATCCTCCTTCGTTCCAAATCCTCTTATAGGCGCAAATATAGACGAATTCGGCGTGAGATTTCCCGATATGTCCGATATTTACAGCGAAAGAATGAGGATAAAGGCAAAGCAGACGGCAGAAAAAAATAATATTGAGCTTAAAGAAGGAGTTTATGCCCAGTTTTCGGGTCCAAGCTATGAATGCCCCGCAGAGATAAGAATGCTGAGAACAGTGGGCGTAGACGCAGTGGGCATGAGTACGGCTTGCGAGGCTGTCACGGCAAAGCACTGTGGTTTTGAGGTGTGCGGTATTTCATGCATATCCAATATGGCTTGCGATATTACCAAAATACCCCTAAGCCATGAGGAGGTCCAGGAGTGCGCCGACAGGACTGCACCCATATTCAAGCAGCTTGTGAGAGAGCTTGTAAAGACTTTATAAAAAAATAGCTTGTATGCGGGCGCTTATGGGTGTATAATACTCATTTGGGAGTTGATTATGAATGACGACAAAAATAGACAAAGGCAAACTGCTGTTTACAAATAAGGACCTTGTAGCACTTATAATACCGCTTATAATAGAGCAGATGCTCGCCATACTTGTGGGTCTTGCGGACTCCATAATGATAGCGTCGGTGGGCGAGGCTGCCGTTTCGGGCGTTTCGCTCGTGGACAGCTGCTTTGTACTGCTCATAAATGTTTTTGCGGCTCTTGCCACGGGCGGCGCCGTTGTTGAGGGTCAATATCTGGGACTTAAGGATAAGGACGATGCCTGTGAAGCCTCAAATCAGCTGGTGTGGTTCGTCACCGGCATAGCTGTCGTTATAATGGTACTTGTGTATATTTTCAAAAATTTCATACTTCACGGAGTGTTCGGACATATAGATGCAGATGTGGAGGGCTATGCCAATGTATATCTCCTCATAGTTTCCGCCTCCATACCCTTTATTGCGCTCTATAACTGCGGCGCGGCTATATTCCGTTCCATGGGCAATTCAAAGGTGTCTATGAAGGTGTCCATACTTATGAATGCCATAAATGTTATAGGAAATGCCATACTCATTTACGGCTTTCACAGAGGCGCCGAGGGCGTTGCCATACCCACTCTTGTTTCAAGGGCTGTGGCTGCCATAGTCATAATATGCCTTGCAGCAAATCAAAACAACACTCTCCATATCAAAAAGAGCCTTAAATACAGGGTCAGATGGGATATGGTAAAGCGCATACTTTACATAGGTATACCCAACGGCATGGAAAACAGTATGTTCCAGCTTGGAAAGATACTTGTTCTCAGCCTTGTTTCCACCTTCGGCACATATGCAATAGCGGCTAATGCCGTGAGCAATATCATAGCAAGCTTTCAGAATATAGCGGGAACTGCGGCGGGTCTTGCCGTAGTAACGGTTATAGCCAGATGCGTAGGCTCGGGAGATTTTGAACAGGCAAGATATTATACCAAGAAGCTAC
>CANQVZ010000014.1 GCA_947627425.1 uncultured Clostridia bacterium
CGCAAAAGCAAGGCTACGCCTTGGCGAATAAGTCTTTTCGCTGCAATGAGGGAGGGGGACCTTTGCGCCGAAAGAAGTCGGTCAGTCCCTTAGGACTGACTTTGCCGAAGGCAAAGCGCTGATACGAAGGCGGTGGAAGGAGTATAACTAAAAGCTGAACGCTTCCTTTATTCCCTTCCATTTTTGGTCCTTATCGCTTAAATTGAGCGGCGTGCCGTCCGCAAGCGTATAACCCTGCGAAGAGGCGGAGCCGCCGTATTCGCCCTTTATACCCGCCAATGACCAATCTATGCCTATATCGGGATCGTTCCAGGCTATGCCTCCCTCGTCGTTGGGATGGTAGAAGTCCGTGCATTTGTAGCAGAACTCCGCCGTGTCCGTGAGCACCGCAAAGCCATGGGCAAAGCCCTCGGGAATGTAAAACTGCTTTTTGTTCTCCTCCGAAAGCTCCACGCCGAACCATTTGCCGTAGGTGGGGCTATTTTTCCTCAGATCCACAGCCACATCAAACACAGCGCCCCGCACAACTCTCACAAGCTTGCCCTGCGGGTATTGCTTCTGATAGTGAAGACCTCTGAGCACACCCTTTGACGAACAGGATTGATTGTCCTGAACGAAGTCCAGATCCAGTCCCGCCTCCTCAAGGTCTCTCTTGTTGTAGGTCTCCATGAAATAGCCTCTGCTGTCGCCGTGTACGGCAGGCGTTATAACATATAACCCCTCTATGGGGCATTTTTCGACCTTTATCTGTCCCATATCATTCTCCTTTTTTTAATTCTTCAAGGTATCTTCCGAGCGCGTCGCGCCAATCGGGGAGAGGCGCAAAGCCCATTTTAACAAACTTGGACTTGTCAAGCCTGCTGTTGAAGGGGCGTTTTGCCTTCGAGATACCGTATTCCTCCGTGGTTACGGGTATGACCCTTGTTTTTTTGCCCGCCTGTCTGAAAATTTCGCAGGCAAAGTCATACCATGATATATAACCGCCCTCGTTTGTGGCGTGATAATATCCATATTTGTCTGTTTCTATCATATCGACAATAAGTCTTGCCAGATCATAGGTATATGTCGGCGTGCCTATCTGGTCGTTTACAACTCTTATTTCGTCATATTTATCGCTCAAGCGGAGCATTGTCTTTATGAAATTACCTCCGTTCAAGCCGAATACCCAGGCTATACGCACAATAAAGAATTTGTCGAGCGCATCTCTCACGGCAAGCTCGCCTCCGAGCTTTGTTTCGCCGTACACATTGAGCGGAGCATAGTCCCTGCAATCGGGCTGCCACGGCTCTGTGCCTTCGCCGTCAAACACATAGTCCGTGCTTATATACATGAGCTTTATGTCAAGCTCTGCGCAGACACCCGCAATATTTCTTGTGCCGTCAATATTGACCGCCCTCACCTTGGGTATGTTTTCGGCATCCTCGGCTGCGTCAACGGCAGTCCAGGCGGCGCAGTGTATAACGGCGTCGGGCTTTTCGGCGCTTATGACGCGCCTTACGGCGTCGGCGTCCGTTATGTCCATTTCGTCAATGTCCACGCCAACGGCAATATGACCTCTTTTTTCAAGCTCATTTACGGCGTCGTGTCCCAGCTGACCCTTTACGCCCGTGACTAAAACCTTCATATTAATGTTAATCCTCCGGATAACTCCTTATGGTTGATGTTTTTCATTTTGGGGACAGTCCGCATATTCTGTCCCCCCCTCAGTCGCTTCGCGACAGCTCCCCCAAAGGGGGCGCCGAGAATTTGTGGCTAACCGCTGCCTCTTGGCTCCCCCATTGCACCGCAAAGATAGATGCGGACGCACGAAGTGCGGCTTTCGGCGAAGCCGAAAGTGCTGAGCGGGAGAGCTGGCAGGCGTTAGCCTGACTGAGGGGGCTTATGCCTCTCATAACAACCTTTTACCTTTCCCCATACATCTTTTCATAATAATCCTTATACTCCCCCGAAATGATGGTCTCCCACCATTTTTTATTTTCGAGGTACCACCTTATGGTCTTCTTTATGCCGTCCTCAAACCTGGTTTCGGGCAGCCAGCCAAGCTCATTGTGTATCTTTGTGGGGTCTATGGCGTAGCGCATATCGTGACCCTTTCTGTCCGTAACAAATGTGATGAGGCTTTCGGGCTTGCCAAGCTCCCTGCATATGAGCCTTACAATATCTATATTTCTCTTTTCGTTGTGTCCGCCAATGTTGTAGACCTCTCCGACTCTGCCCTTGTGTATGATGAGGTCTATTGCCTTACAATGGTCCTCCACATAGAGCCAGTCGCGCACATTTTCGCCCTTGCCGTATACGGGGAGGGGCTTATCGTTAAGCGCATTCGCTATCATGAGCGGAATGAGCTTTTCGGGGAAATGATATGGTCCATAATTGTTTGAGCAGCGCGATATACTCACGGGCAAGCCGTATGTCCTGTGATAAGCAAGCACAAGCAGGTCTGCCGATGCCTTTGACGCGCTGTAGGGGCTTGAGGTGTGTATGGGCGTTTCCTCCGTGAAGAAAAGATCCGGTCTGTCAAGGGGAAGATCGCCGTAGACCTCGTCCGTAGACACCTGATGATAGCGTGTGATGCCGTATTTTCTGCAAGCGTCCATCATCACCTGAGTGCCCATAATGTTTGTTTCCAGAAAAACGGAGGGATCCTCAATGGAGCGGTCAACATGGCTCTCCGCCGCAAAATTGACCACCATATCGGGCTTTTCCTCCTCAAAGAGCTTATATACAGCCTCTCTGTCCCTTATATCCGCCTTTACGAATCTGAAATTATCATTGTCCATAACAGGCTCCAGCGTGGAAAGATTGCCCGCATATGTGAGGGCATCGAGGCAAATTATTCTGTAGTCCTTGTATTTATCGAGCATATAGAACACAAAATTGCTGCCTATAAAGCCCGCTCCGCCTGTAACTATAACAGTCATTTTTATTTCTCCTTTAGTATCTGTACTTGTTTTCGGCAGCCCTCATAAGGTGCCTGCCGTAAGCCGATTTGCCGTAAAGCTCGGCGCAATGCATGAGCTGTTCGCGCGTTATCCAGCCGTTTCTGTAGGCTATCTCCTCAACGGAGGATATCATGATCCCCTGGCGTTCCTCTATCACCTTCACAAACTCCGCGGCGTCGTTCAGCGCGTCTACGGTGCCCGTGTCGAGCCATGCAAAGCCTCTGCCCAGAGTGATGACCTCCAGCTCGCCGTCGTCGAGATACATTTTGTTCAGGTCCGTTATTTCAAGCTCGCCTCTTGCGGAGGGCTTGACCATTTTTGCCCTCTCCACAACGCTCCTGTCGTAGAAATAAAGTCCCGTAACGGCATAATTGGACTTGGGGTTTTGGGGCTTTTCCTCTATGGAAACCGCCTTGCCCTCGCTGTCAAACTCCACTATGCCGAAGCGCTCGGGATCGTCCACATAGTAGCCGAAGACGGTAGCGCCCTTTTCCTTCTGTGCGGCTGCCTTAAGGAGCTTGCCAAAGCCGTTGCCGTAGAAAATATTGTCGCCCAGCACCATTGCACAGCTGTCGTCGCCTATGAAATCCTCGCCTATAAGGAAGGCTTGCGCAAGTCCGTCGGGGCTTGGCTGTACCTTGTAGCTCAGGTTTATGCCCATTTCGGAGCCGTCGCCCAAAAGCCTTTCAAAGTTGGGCAGATCCACGGGAGTGGAAATGATGAGTATATCCCTTATGCCCGCAAGCATAAGAGTTGAGAGCGGATAAAAGATCATGGGCTTGTCGTAAACGGGCAAAAGCTGCTTGCTCGTCACCTTTGTGAGGGGATAGAGCCTTGTGCCCGAACCGCCCGCAAGTATAATTCCCTTCATTGCGGTCTCCTTTCGGCTGTATTTTGTCTATAGTTAAAACATACTTTTCCATTTAATCATACAATACCTTCCTATTATAACACATTTTATATAAAAGTAAAATACATTTTTGTGTTTTAAGTAAATATTTTGTAAATTAGCATTGTAAAAGAGAGGGGAGGTGGGGTATTTAGCCCCCTCAGTCACTTCGTGACAGCTCCCCCATTCAGCACTTTCGGCTTCGCCGAAAGCCGACCTGCGGTCGTCCGCATAATTCTTTGCGGTGCAATGGGGGAGCCGAGAATTTGAGGCTAACCCTTGCCTCTCGGCTCCCCTTTTGGGGGAGCTGTCAACTCGCAGAGTTGACTGAGGGGGGAAAGAAAGCAAGGATAGTTGCTTAGCTTACCGTTTTACCAAAAATCAAAAGCCCGTCATTATCATTCCGTAAACGAGCCTTTCATCAGCGAGTGGCGGAATCGATAAGACGGGCGGGGGTACACTGCTTACAACATTCCGGCAGGGCGGGAGAATATCGCCCTGCAATATTCATCATCGGGACAGTCCCGCAGCATATATATTTTTTTGCAAAATTATCCTTGTTCATCACCGTTCATGACAGCAAGCTGTTCATTTTCGGGACAGTCCCGGTTTACAACAGGCGGCTATATCACTGCAAATTTTTTCACAAAAAAAAAGAGAGTTTTACTCTCTTTTCAGACTGTCGAAAAAGTACAATTTAACATAAAAAACGAAAAATTATATGATTTGCACAATCAAAAAAGCGTCGCAGACTAAAATCCGCAGGAGGAATTCACTTCCTCCGAGGACAGGAACTTTTCTGTAATTTTGGTGATTTATTCACCAAAATTCAGAAAACACGGCTGGTTCCTACATTAGCCTAACTGAAAGAAATGCAAGCATTTCTTTCAAGCGTGTCGATTTTATCGACACGCTCAAAAGAGAGTTTTCCTCTCTTTTTATTCCTCCTCACCGGAGAGCGACCTATCCTTTTTGACTATGTTTTCGACAGCCTTCACTATGCCCGGAGTGAATTTATACTCCTCAAGGGTGCAAAGTCCCTCTATGGTAGTGCCGCCGGGGGAACATACCTTGTCCACAAGGCTCTGGGGGTGCTCCTTGCTCTGTTCAAGCATGGCTGCGCTGCCCTTTACGGCAGCTGCCGCTATTTCAAGCGCAATCTCCTTTTTCATACCCATTTTCTGAGCGCCCCTTGCAAGAGCGTCTATAAATGTGTAGACATAGGCGGGAGCGCAGCCCGCAATGGCTGAAAACACAGGGAAAAGCTCCTCGCTGACCTCCACAACGCTGCCGAAGCACGAAAGTATCTTCTTGACCTCCTCGTACTCCCTGTCGGTGACATACATATTCCTGCAAATAGCCGTAACGGACATACCCACGGATGCGTTGACATTGGGCATTATCCTGACCAGCTTCACATCAAAGCAGAGCTTGTGCTTTATGCTCTTCATGCTCAATCCCGCAGCCATCGACACCAGCACGCTCCTGTTGCAGAGAAGGTCGTCCCTTATCTCAAAGAGCACATCTCCGCACACATTGGGCTTTACGGCAAGAAAGGTCACATCCTTCACTGCGGCGCAGTTTTCGTCACAGGGCATTATGCCCTTCATTTTTTTAAGCTCCTCAATATTCCTGCGTGATACATAAACATCATATTTTTTCTTAATAACGTTTATAAGGGCGCCTCCCATATTTCCTGCGCCTATAAATCCTACCTCGGGTTTTACCATTTTGTTTTCCTCCTTTTTCAGCTTAATGAAAGCATTTTATCAAGCGCCTTTACGGCGTTTTTTGCTGTATTGTCGTCTACGGTCACAAGTCTTGAATGATCGCCTGCAAGTATTTGTTCAAGCGTATCACAGAGATTTTCCGTATTAGTCTTGCTCATGTTGGTGCATACGCTCGCGGTGTCAAGTATTTTTATGTCCTTGTCGGGACAAAGCGCCTTTAGCCTGTTTACAAGGTTAAACTCCGTGCCGACTATCCATCTTGAGCCCGGCGCGCCGTTTTTAACGGCATTTATGAGATATTCCGTAGAACCGCTGCCATCGCAAAGCTCGACTGTTTCCAAGGGACATTCGGGATGTACGACTATTTTTGCCTCGGGGTCCGCCTGCCTTGCCTTATTCACGATATCGGGCGTTATCCTGTGGTGCACATGACAAAAGCCGTCCCAGAGTATCATTCTTACATCCTCCGGCGCGCAGCCGTATATTAGCCGTCCTTCCTTTCTGTCATAGAGCGCCGTGTGCTCCCTTTTCACGCCCAGAGAAAGCGCCGTGTTCCTGCCCAAATTTTGGTCGGGAAGGAAGAACACCCTGTCGCCGTTTTCAAGTCCCCACTTCACAACGCTTTGAGCGTTGCCCGATGTGACTACCGTTCCTCCGTGTTCTCCGCAGAACGCCTTTACCTCCGCCTTTGAATTGACATATGTTATGGGTATCACATTCCCGCCAAGCTCCGAGGCTATGATATCCCACGCCTTTTCCGAGCCTTCTCTGTCCGCCATGTCAGCCATAGGACAGCCCGCATCCACAGCGGGAAGGAACACCCTTTGATACTCCTCGGAGAGTATATCCGCCGTCTCCGCCATGAAATGCACTCCACAGAAAACTATGTACTTGGCTTTCTTGTTTTGCTGCGCGATCTGCGCAAGCTTAAGACTGTCGCCCACGGCGTCCGCAAGAGCGACTATCTCGTCGCGCTGATAGTGATGCGCCAATATGAGTAGGTCGCTTCCCAGCTTGCTTTTTATTTCCTTTATCCTGCTTATATCATCTCTCATGCCTTTATAGCCTCCTCGCTCAAAAAGCTTATGTCAAGCGGCTTTGCGCTGTTTGTGACAGAGCCTGTGGATATGATGTCCACTCCGCAGCCCTTGAAGGTGTGTATGTTTTCAAGGCTTATGCCTCCCGAAGCCTCCGTTATGATATGCTTCGGCACGAGCTTTACAAGCTCCCTTATTTCATCGGGCGTCCTGTTGTCAAACATTATGATGTCCGCGCCCGCTTTGACAGCCTCTGCGACCTGTTCCCTTGTTTCGGTCTCCACCTCTATCTTGACGGTGTGTCCGAGCTTTTTTCTCACGCTTTCAACCGTCCTTGATATGCCTCCGCCAAAGGCTATGTGGTTGTCCTTGAGCATAACGCCGTCATAGAGCCCCATTCTGTGGTTAAAGCAGCCGCCCGCGGTGACGGCATATTTTTCAAAGAGCCTGAGTCCGGGGTGCGTCTTTCTGGTGTCCGTTATCTTTATAGAGAGGTCGTCCAGAGCCGTGACAAGAGCATGGGCGCTTGTGGCTATGCCGCTCATAAGCTGCATAAGGTTCAATATGAGCCTTTCTCCGCTTAAGAGCGTCTTTATATCGCCCTCCGCCTCGGCTATTCTTTCGCCCTTTTTTACGGCGCTGCCCTCGTCCTTTAAAAGCCTTACTTCATGATCTCCGCCCAAAAGGGAATACACGGCGTCTATTACAAACGTACCGCACACTATTCCGTCCTCTTTGGCAATAAAAGCGCCCTTGCCGCGCGCGCCGCCGAATATAAGCTCCGCCGAAAGATCGCCCGTGCCTATGTCCTCGTTAAGAAATTCCTTTATTTTTTCCTTTGCAAGCAATGTGTTCATATGATCTCTCCTCGTGAAAAAGTGTATATGTACTATTTTAAGTTTTTTTTGTGCAAATGTCAATCAAAATAGTAATATGACGGGAAAGCAGGTCGCCAAAAAAATAGCCCCCTCAGTCGCCCTTCGGGTATCAGAACTTTCCCTTCGGGAAAGCGATGCCTAACGGCATCGTCAGCACTTTCGGCATTGCCGAAAGACGACATTCTGTCGTCCGATTAATCTTTCGGTGCAATTCGGATTAATCTTTCCGATTCAAATGCCAGCTCCCCCTATCCCCCCTCAGTCACTTCGTGACAGCTCCCCCAATGGTGGAGCCGAGAATTTGAGGCTAACCGTTATCTCTCGGCTCCCCTGAGGGGGAGCTGGCAACTCGCAGAGTTGACTGAGGGGGGAAAGAAAGCAAGGATAGTTGCTTAGCTTACCGTTTTACCAAAAATCAAAAGCCCGTCATTATCATTCCGTAAACGAGCCTTTATTGCACAGAAAGATTTATCTGACAGCCGAAGGCTGGCTTTCAGCGAAGCTGAAAGTGCTGATATCAGCGAGTGGCGGAATCGATAAGACGGGCGGAAATACACTCCTTCAAACATTTCAGCAGGGCGGGAAAATATCGCCCTGCAAACGGGCGTGCAATGCACGCCCCTACAAGCAATGGCAGCGGTTCTTGGGACAGTCCCGGGCTGCGGCAGGGCGGTCACATCGCCCTGCGTCCTATCTTTTCAGCTGGGCGAAGCCCATCACAACAATTATAACGCCGGAGATAAGCGAGGCATATTTGCCGCCTATGCGACGGTTCAGCTTTCTGCCCGCAGCCATACCCGCCAAAAGAAAAGCAAGCTGAAAAAGCATTATCGCGGCGGGGAGAGCCGCACCCAGATAAGCCGTGCCTATGACGGCGGCGCAGGAATCCAGCGAGAGTGCAGCGCCTATAGCCAGCGCCTCGGCAGGCTCTATGGCTCCGCTTTTGTCCATATCCGTCCTTTCGGGAGCGGAAAAAATAGCCTTAAGGCTGTCCTTGCCCCTTATATCGAGCGCCAGATATATGCCCACGGCAATGAGCACTGCCCCGCCCGCCGTCCTGCCGTAGGGCAGAAGGGAATACATCATTTCTCCAAGCCTCATTGCGCCCAGTATGAGCACAAAGCCCGACGCGCAAATAGTGAGCATGGCTTTTATGCCAAGCGAAATGCCCTTTATGCCGTAGCTAAGACCGAAGGAGAGCGCGTCAAAGGAGAGAAGAAAAGCAAGCGCCGTTATCTTGAACATAATTTCACCTCTTTTTAGGCTATGCCCATGGCATATTTTGGTGCCTGTCCGCATAGCTTAGATTAAAGCAGACAAGTTCGGGAAGGGAGCTAAAATATGGAGTATCACAGCGTTGAAATAAGGCAGGCGATAAAACAGCTCAAAACGAGCATAAACGACGGTTTGGATGAAAAAACGGCGCTCGAGCGCCAAGGGTGCGTGGGCAAAAATATAGTGAACGCCAAAAAAAGGCGGTCGGCGGCAGGCATATTTATTGGGCAGTTCAAGGACTTCACCGTGCTTGTGCTCATAGCTGCTGCCGCAGTAAGCACATTTGCCGAGCTGTATATGGGCGGCAGGAATTTCACGGACGGCATAGTGATAGGCGCAATAGTGATATTCAACGCCATGATAGGCACAATACAGCAGATAAAGGCTGACAGGGCGCTTGAGGCGCTCAGCAGCATGAGCGCGCCATACGCGCGGTGCGTGAGAGGCGGAAAGGAAATAAGCATACCGAGCGAGGACATAGTGCCGGGCGATATACTCATACTCTCGGCGGGGGATATAGCGCCCGCAGACTGCCGTATAATAGAAAGCTCCGCGCTCATGACGGACGAATCCATGCTTACGGGCGAGGTGACGGGCATAGAAAAACAGGACATGGTGCTTGCGCCCAAAACGCCCCTTGCGGAGCGCAGAAATATGCTCTACATGGGCACGAGCATAGTGCGGGGACGGGCGCGCGCCGCAGTGACGCACACGGGAAAAAACACGGAAATGGGAAGGATATCGGAGCTTCTTTCTCGCAGGGAGGACGAAACGCCGCTGCAAAAAAAGCTGAGCAGGCTCAGCGGAGAGCTGGGCATATGCGCCCTGACGATATGCGCCGTCATATTCTGCATAGGCTCATTGAGGGGCTTTTCGGTATTCGGTATGTTCATGACCTCCGTAAGCCTTGCCGTAGCCGCCATTCCGGAGGGACTGACGGCAGTGGTAACGATAGTGCTTGCCATAGGCGTGCAGAAGATGGCAAAGCGCAGAGCTATAGTCAAAAAGCTGCCCGCAGTGGAGGCTCTGGGCGGCGCAACGGTAATTTGCACGGACAAAACGGGCACCGTGACCGAAAACAAAATGACGCTGTGCCACAGCGACGGCGACGAGGTTCTGAGGCTTGCGTGTATGTGCTGCGATGCCGACGGCGAAAGAGGCGAGGCTACGGAGCTTGGCATAGTGAGAGGCGCAGAGGAAAGAGGTATAAAAAAATACGAGCTGGACAGCGTTTATCCCAGGGTATACGAAATACCCTTTTCCTCCGAAAGACGGCGCATGACAACGGTACATAAATACGGCGGGGACTATATGGCAGTATGCAAGGGCGCCGCGGAGGCCGTGCTTGACATATGCAAAAGTACCGACAGAAGGGAGATAATGAAAAGGGCGGATATGCTTGCCGAAAAGGGACTGCGGGTAATGGCTGTGGCAAAAAAAATATCCTCCTCTGTCATAAGGGAGGAAAAGGGCTTCGGCTTTGAAGGGCTGATAGCGCTTTCAGACCGACCGAGAAAGGGCGTGAGGGCGTCCGTGGAGCTTTGCAAAAGGGCAGGCATACGCGTCATAATGATAACGGGCGACAACGGCATGACGGCAAGCGCCATAGCAGAGGATATAGGCATAGCCTCGCCCGTAATGACGGGAGGCGACATAGAGCGCGCCGACAGCGCAGAGCTTAGCGATATGCTGGAAAAATGCAGTGTTTTTGCAAGAGTGACGCCCGAACAGAAATATCGGATAGTCGATATGCTCAAAAAGCAGGGGGAAACGGTGGCATTTGCGGGCGACGGCATAAACGACGCGCCGTCCATAAAGCTTGCGGACATAGGCTGCGCTATGGGCAAAAACGGCACGGAGGTTGCAAGGCAGGCGGCTGACATAGTGCTTGCCGATGACAACTTCAACACAATAGTAAGCGCCGTGGAGGAAGGCAGAGGGATATACGAGAACATATTGAAGGTGATACACTTCCTGCTTTCGTCCAACATAGGCGAAATATTGGTGATACTTCTGGCGGTAATAATGGGCTTTGATGTGCCGCTTTTGCCCGTTCAGCTGCTGTGGGTAAATCTGGTGACGGACTCACTGCCCGCTGCGGCTCTGGGCGTAGACAAGGCGGAGGACGACATAATGACGGGCAGAGGGTCAAGCGGAAGGCTGTGGTCGTGGAAACGCATAGTGCCGGAGGGCTTTATGATAGGCGCTCTTGCGCTCTTGGCTTACGCCGTGGGCAAGGTAATATTCGGCGATATATCCACGGGCAGAACTATGTGCTTCTGCACGCTCAGCATATCGCAGCTTTTTCACGCCTTTAATATGCGCACCGAAAAAAGCCTTTTCAGTATAAATATACTCGGCAATGTACAGCTCGTGGGCGCTCTTGCGCTCGGCATATTGCTCCAGATAATGGTCACATTGGGCGCCTTCAGGGATATTTTCGGCACCTGCACGCCTAACGCCGCCGAGTGGATGTGGGTGTTTTTGCTTTCGATAATGCCTGTCGCCATTTGCGAAATCGAGAAGAAATTTTAGGGGTATACTTTTAAAAAGTATGTAAAATTTTTATTGATTTGATTTATTTTTTATTTTTATAAAAATAATTAAATTTTTTATCCTTCTTTTTGCGCACAAAAAGAAGCAAAAAGCGTGTTCAGAACTTTCCCTACGGGAAAGCGATGCCTTGCGGCATCGTCGGATACTTCTTCCGATTCAAAGGGCGTTTCCGATATTCCACACCCCTAACGACTTTTGTGCCCCATCGGTTAGTGGAATTAATACCGCACAAAAGAGTCATTACAGTGCGAGCTATTTGCTCCCATTGCACCGAAAGATTTATCGGACAGCCGTTAGGCTGGTTTTCGGCGTAGCCGAAAATGCTGATGCCCCTGCGGGGCAGACTAGCAGCTCGCACGGGTAGAATAATTTTATCCCCCCTCAGTCACTTCGTGACAGCTCCCCCTATGGGGGAGCCAAGAGGTAAGGGCTAACCATAAATTCTCGGCGCCCCTTTGGGGGAGCTGGCAGGCGTAAGCCTGACTGAGGGGGACATATATCGGATGTCTGCTCGTGCGAGCCGCTTGTCTGAGCCATAGGCTCAGGTAGCGAATAGCTCGCACCAAACAGCCCCTTTACGCGACGAAGCTCAAGCAGTCCGTTAGCTTTGAGGCGTAAAGGTCGTTAGGGGTATGGGGAATATCGAAAATTCCCCATGCTTTTTTTGTTTCTTTTTTTTGCGAAAAAAAAGAAAGATAAAAATTTTTATTTACTTTTTTAAAAGCAAAAAAGTAATATGTTTTGCTTCTTTTTGTACGCAAAAAGCAGAATAAATAATAAAAATATTTACCTATTTTTATAATAAAAATTTTTATAATAAAAACGAAAAAAACTTTTTGTCTTTATTTTTTTAAAATATAAAATTTTTGTAAATATTACACAAAAAAATTTCCCAACGCCAATATTTTTTTAATTTTTAAAAAAATTAAGTTTTTACAAAAAGCTTTTTAATGTGGAAAACCTAAAAAAATATCCCCTGCGGAAAGTGGCATAAAAGCGTTATTAACAAAGTTTTCCCTGTTATCCACAAATGAAATGTGTTTTTATCCACAAAAATACAGCTTTTTGGAGGGATTATCCACAAAAATTTCAAAAACCAAAAAATTTTAAAACACCCCAAAACAAGAGGCTTTTTAAATTTTGTGAAAAATTAATGTAAAAAACAGGGGCAAATTTATATAAAAAAATCTTAATATAATAAAGGATTTTACTCTTTTATGCAGAAATAGAATAGTAAGAGTGATTTGCTCTATTTTTACAAAGGAGTTGGTATTATGCGTTATACATTTGTAGGCAAAAATTTTGATGTGACTGACAATTTCAGCGCAAAGATAAGCGCCAAGCTCAACAGGATAGCAAAGCTTTTCCCGGAGGATTCCGAGGCTAATGTGGTGCTCTCCGAGGTAAAGCTTGAAAAAAAGGTGGACATCACTGTGGATCTTCCCAACAAGAGGATAATAAAGGCGGAGGTCAAAAGCGGCGACTTTATGGCGTCCGTTGACGAGGCTGTGGACATACTCGAAAGACAGATGGTGAAGTACAAAAACAAGCTCAGAGGCAAGGCAAAGAAAAGCCCCGCCTTCGCAGACGAGCTGAACGAGCTTGTGCTGCCCGACGAGGGATATGCCGAGGATTCCATAAATATAGTAAAAAGCAAGAGATTTTTCGTTAAGCCCATGGATGCCGAGGAGGCGTGCATGGAGATGGATATGATGGGACATAATTTCTTTGTATTCAGAAATTCTCAGACAGACGAAATAAATGTGGTATATAAGCGCAAGGACGGCGCTTATGGACTCATAGAACCCGAAATGTAGGTTAAAAAAAGGAGGCGAAAGCCTCCTTTTTAAATTGTGGAAAAAGTATCTTTATACAAACAAGACCCTTCCAGATTGACACCTTCCCATTGCGCCACAAAGTTTTATGTAGACATAGCCCCCTCAGTCGCCCTTCGGGCACCAGCTCCCCCACAGGGGCGCCGAGAGGCAGCGGTCAGCCCCAAATTCTTGGCTCCCCCTCTGGGGGAGCTGGCAGGCGTTAGCCTGACTGAAGGGGTATGCTTTGTATACCAAAAGAACCGCAAAAACCCCTTTTCTTCACTTATGATAAGGCTCTCCCGCCCCTATTTTAAAGCTTCTGTACACCTGCTCCAGAAGTATCACCCTCATGAGCTGATGAGGAAAGGTCATATCCGAAAAGCTCAGCTTTAGATCCGCTCTGTCGAGAACAGCCCTGCTAAGCCCCAGCGAGCCGCCTATGACGAAAACTATATGGCTTACGCCCTCCGTCATTTTTTTTGCCATAAACTCCGAAAGCTCGGGGCTTGTCATCCGCCTGCCGTCTATGGCAAGGGCTATGACATAGCCGTCCTTTATTTTTTTGAGGAGCCTTTCGCCCTCCCTGTCCTTGACCGCCTCCGCTTGGGCGAGGCTCAGATTTTCGGGAGCTTTTTCGTCGGCTGCCTCCGCCACTGTGACATCGGCGAACCTCGAAAGCCTCTTTAAATATTCATTTACAGCGTCGGAAAAGAATTTTTCCTTTATCCTGCCCACACAGGCAATCGTTATCTTCACTTAAAGCTCTATCCTTCTTTTAACTCCGCATGGCGCGGCTACCCACATATCGAAGTCGCCGCCCAGCTCTATGCCGCTTTCGCAAATTATGTCCCTCACGGTCTCAAAAGCCACCTTGGGGGTGTTGTTTTCGCGGCTGAGATGTCCCAAAAATACATATTTCAGTCTGCTGTCGGCGCAGTCCTTCAGAAAGCTGCCCGCCCTTTCGTTGCTAAGATGCCCTATGTCGCTTAATATCCTCTGCTTTGTGTTGTAGGGATAGCTTCCTCTTTTGAGCATATCCACATCGTGATTGCTCTCCAGAAGGAGCACGGAGGAGCCCTTTACATTTTCCTTTACCTCGGCGGATATATGCCCTATGTCCGTGGCTACCGTTATTTTGTCCCTATCGGTAAAAATGCTGTAGCCTACGGGCTGTGCCGCATCGTGAGGTATGTTGAAGGGATTTATCAGAATGTCATTGAAAATAAGGTTTTCATTGGGATAAACAGCCCTCTTGAGGCCCTCGCGCATATCCCCCGCCCTAACCTTTGAGGGCATATTTTCCCATGTGCCCTCCGTAGCGTACACGGGTATGTTGTAGCGCCTTGAAAGCACGCCTATGCCGTCGCAATGGTCTATGTGCTCGTGCGTCACAAATATGGCGTCTATGTCTCCGCCCGAAAGCTCCAGATCACTAAGACACTCCTCTATTTTTCTTCCGCTCAGACCCGCATCGATGAGTATATTGGTGCTGTCCGTACCTATATATGTGCAATTTCCCGATGAACTCGAGGCTATTGTGGCAAATTTAAGGCTCATTATTCCTTGACCCTCTTTATATCGGCGCCGAGCGCCTTAAGCTTGTACTCTATCTTTTCATAGCCCCTGTCTATAAAGCGCACATTGCCTATCTTTGTAATGCCGTCTGCGGTCAGTCCCGCTATTATCATGGCTGCGCCCGCTCTTAAGTCGGTAGCCATTACCTCCGCTCCGTGCAGCTCTTCAATGCCGTGTATAGCGGCGACTCTGCCGTCCACCATTATGTCACAGCCGAATTTCCTAAGCTCGTTTATGTACTGGAAACGGTTTTCCCAAACCGTCTCCGTGAGAATGCTCACACCGTCGGCTTTTGAAAGCCCTGCCGCCATCTGCGGATGAAGGTCTGTGGGAAAGCCGGGGTAAGCCATTGTCTTTATCTTTGTGGATTTGAGCCTGCCCTCGGATACTATCTCCACGAAGTCATCGCCCTCTATCACCCTACAGCCTATTTCCTTCAGCTTTGTGGTGAGGCTGTCCATATGCTTGGGTATTATGTTCTTTACGCAGACATGACCTCCGCAGGCAGCCGCCGCGATCATATAAGTGCCCGCCTCTATCTGGTCGGGTATTATCATATATTCCGCTCCGTGCAGCTCCTTTACGCCCGTTATCCTTATAACGTCCGTACCTGCGCCCCTTATCCTCGCGCCCATCATGTTGAGGAAGTTGGCTGTGTCTACTATATGAGGCTCCTTAGCCGCATTTTCTATCACGGTCACGCCCTCCGCGAGCGTTGCCGCAAGCATTATGTTTATGGTCGCGCCCACGGACACCGTATCAAGGAAAATATTTGTGCCCACAAGCTTGTCCGCCTTTAGCGAAATGATGCCGTTTTCATAGTCCTCGTCTACCTCCGCTCCCAGCGCGCGAAACGCCTTAAGGTGCAGATCTATGGGTCTTGTACCGAAATTGCAGCCTCCCGGAAGAGCTACCTTTGCCTGCTTGAATCTGGCAAGCAGAGCGCCCATGAGATAATACGACGCCCTTATCCTCCTTACGGAATTAAAGGTAGCGTTAAAATTATTAAGCGCAGAGGAGTCCACCATGAGAGTGCCCTCGTCTATGAGCTGACAGACTGCGCCAAGCTTCGTGAGGGAGTCCTGAAGGCACTTGACATCTTCTATGGCAGGAAGATTGTCAATTATACTCACGCCGTCCGCTATTATGGCGGCGGGAATTATGGCAACAACGGCGTTTTTGGCGCCGCTTATGCTGACCTCTCCCACAAGAGGTCTTTTGCCCCTTATCAATAAATGCTCCATTAAGCACACACCTTTCCGGTAAATGTAAATATATGTAAAGCCTTGTAAAATCCGTATTTTGTAATGACCTTATATATTAGTATATATTAAATCGGAATATTTTTCAATACAAATTTATTTTTTTTGATTAAATTGGTCAAAAGCAGGAAAAGAAAGGGTTTTTGATGTTGAAAAGCTTGGCATTTTGTGGTATGATGGTTTCAGGGATAGGCGAAAGCCTTGATCTCGCAAAGGGAACAGTTTAATGCGGTTGTTCCTCACTTTTACATAATTCTTGGGGATATGATGCCTATGAGATAGGATAAATGTTTTTGGGATTTTATGAAGGGAGGAATAGTATGTATTATGAAAAAGTATTTGAAATTGATACTGTTTCTGCTGCTTTGCAGAGATGTATTGATATTTACATATTTAATTCTTTGCATATTAAAATAACCGCTCTCAGAATGTCCAAAAACTGAATAAGAGCAGTTATTTTAACTGAAAAAATTTGGTGAGGAACAACTGTGTTGTTTCTCTTTGTGTTTATATGATAACATAATATTTTTAATTTGTCAAGTTCAATGATCGCTTGCAGCAGTTAATTTTCCGGCTTTTTTATTCCTTTCGGCGACATTTTAATTTGAAATAATAATGTAATATAAAAATCCCCGAAAGTGTGTTATAATAAATTTGAAAACAGGGAAGGATAAGGTATAAATTATGGGGGACATAGTAAAAGCTATGTCCAAAAGTGATGCTTTCGCTGTTTTTAATTTTTCGGAAGGGAGGCGCCGTAGATATGAAAAAGCTATTACTCATGTTCACAGCAATGCTGGTATCCGTGTTTATGTTGACAGTCGTACCCGCAAGCGCTGCACCGGTCAATAACTTTAAAATAACCGGCGGTATAAACACATCCAAAACTTCTGAGATAACATTCGATTCCACAAGGGTCGTGTCGGGTACGGCGGAGCCGGGAGCAAAGATCGTGATAACGATATATGAGCCTGTGACCGTAAGCTCGAACACCACCTACAAATATATACGCTCCTATAACATAACCGTAGGCTCAAGCGGAATATTCTCGCAGAGCATAAGCCTCAAGGAGGGTAAAAACTATGTTGTGGCAGCCGCCCGCAAGGATGCGGCATATTCGGAAGTAAGGACTACCATCACCAGGAAGAACGCCGTGCTCAAGGCAACTCTTTCGCAGAGTATAGCAGTGCCGGGCGGCAGGAACTGGTAAAGAATACATATGATATAAAAGGGGCTAAGAACGCACAATGACCATAAAGCATTTAGGAAGAAATTTTATAATTGCTTTTTTGATGGTTCTGGCTATTTATCAGACGGGTAAGTTATGGTTTGAAGATATTTCAGACCATAACTTTTTTAATTTTTCAGGCAAGAGCGAAAGCACGGGAAGTATGTTTTACACCCTCGACCGCATACTTGTGAACACGGGCGACAACAGAGTGGTGAGCATAGGCAGCGGCATATACACAAACGAATACAAAAAGACCTTCGACAAAGCCGTGACCGAGGCTCTTTCAAAGGGCAGCATATCCGAAAACACGGGCAATCTGGACTGGAACAGCGTGCTGGACAACAGAGCCGTGATATACGGTTACGACTGCTCGTTCGGTTCGGGCGCGCTTGAAAGCCTTTTTAACGTAAAGAGCGAAAGCCTCGGCGCAATAAAGAGCTTTGACACCATAGTGATATCCCCAAGAGCCGACAACTCCTATATGCGCGTCATTTTCTTTGACTCCGTGAACAAGACAAGCGCAACAGCGGAGCTTAAGAGCAGCTCCGTGATAGGCGAATGCTTCGACGCCGGCACAAGGCTTGCCGACAGGGACGAGGACATATATTACATCTCAAGCGCCGAAAACGGCTTTGACATATTCAGCGAAAATATATTCCTGCCCCGCTGCAAGAGCGAAAACTACAGCTATAATGCCGTGGAGCCGCACTTTACCGCAAACGACATACAGATGATAGAGGAAAACGCCAATATATTCTTTAACAACGCCATAGCGGGCAACTACACCAGAAACAGCGACGGCTATACCTTCAGCGACGAAACCACCGTGGTCAAGTTCTCCGAAAACGATGTGATGGAATATTTCAGCTATGACACAAAGCATTCGAGCGGCAACAGCCTTGCCGACAATATGAGCGCGGCGCTCAATATGATAGAGCAGGACAAGTTTGTTACAAACGAGGTCTATCTTCACTCATACAGCTATGCCGACGGACAGTTTACATTCCTTTTCAACTATAAGCTGAACGACCTCAAGCTGCTGCCCTCGGAGGAAATAAAGAAAAAAACGGGGCTTTCAAGCTTCATAGAGGTGAGCGTTTCGCAGGGCAGCGTGGACAGATACAGAAAATACACCTGCCGCTACACTCTCTCGGACAAGAACATACAAAGCGCCAAAATAGACTTCATAGGCGCAATAGACAAGCTTTATTCACAGCTTTACAAAGGCTCGGACGACAAAAAGCCCGTGGACGATATGACGCTTGTTTATATGGCGGAGGACAAAAGCTTCGGTCTCAGCTGGACGGTGGATATAGACGGCAGGGAATATGTTGTGGATATTTAGGGAGAGAGCGCAATGGAATGGACAAAAGCCAAAAACTACACGATCGTTTTTCTTATAGTGCTGAATGTGATACTATTT
Source organism: uncultured Clostridia bacterium (assembly GCA_947627425.1). Taxonomy (GTDB): domain Bacteria; phylum Bacillota; class Clostridia; order Lachnospirales; family CAG-274; genus Gallispira. Next base: position 18,616 of record CANQVZ010000014.1, read on the forward strand.
GGCTTCAACATATACAAGAGCATGGAAAACCGCATATCAAGCGAGAGGATAAACGACCTTACAGCCCTTCTGGAGCAGAAAAACATAACTCTTGCCTGCCCTCTTCCTAGAGGCTACAGCCCTATGGCGCGCATAGAGCTCAACGACTACAGCTACGACCTTCTGGAGCTTGAAAGAATGTTTATGGCGGGCGAAAGCAATGTCAGGAGGACGGAGGAGTACAACAGCATAGTGTTCATGTCCGACAGATCCCGACTCATAATAAAGGACGACACCATAAGCTACACCACCACATTGGACGCGCCCTTTTCCTCCGACAAGGAGGAACGGGAATACGCCGACAAATTAATAGCCTCCGTAAACAAGAGCTTTGGCAGCTATAGGTTCAATTCCGTGTCGGAGACCGAAAACGGACATATACTGAAATACTATGAAAAAGCCGAGGGACGCAATGTTTTCAGCAGCTTTGCCTACTTCACCATAAAGGGTGAAAATGTGTCGCTGGCTTTGAGGTTCACGCCCCTAGGCGATGAACTGAACGAAAAAGTTATAATATTCGCCGCAGATGAGGCTGTATATTCGGCTTGTGACATAATGACAAGGGACAACAAAAAGCCCGTTATAACAAATGTGGAGCTGGGATATTATTCCCTTGCCTCCGACACGGGCTACGACAGCTACGCCGTGCCGTTTTATATAATAATGTGCGGCAGCAACGAATATTATGTAAACGCCTACACCGGGGAATGCTTCTAAATTAAAAATATAAAAAATTAAAAAATAATGCTTGACAAACAGCTTTATATAATGTATACTGTTATTTGTCGTTAGCAATATTCTGATCAACTCGGAGGAGTTAGCGGTCATAAAAATAACATATTTTCCGCATCACAAGCGGAAATTTGTGCATATATGGCTCGGTAGCTCAGCTGGTTAGAGCGCTGGCCTGTCACGCCAGAGGTCGAGGGTTCGAGCCCCTTCCGAGTCGTCATATATGGGAGCATAGCTCAGCTGGGAGAGCATCTGCCTTACAAGCAGGGGGACATAGGTTCGAGCCCTATTGTTCCCATTTTTGATTTTTATTAATGTACTGTCGAAGCATACTGCCCACCTACTTGCATTTTGCGGTGCGTTAATAAAAATCATTTGCCCGGGTGGCGGAACTGGCAGACGCACAGGACTTAAAATCCTGCGGGAGTTAAATCCCGTACCGGTTCGATTCCGGTTCCGGGCAGTTTGAAGGAGGGCTTCGGAAAAATCCGGGGCTTTTCTTTTTTTGCTTCGCAAAAAAAGAAATTTAAGGTCTTTTGCCTCATTTTTTCGGCGAAGCCGAAAAAATAAATTTAAGGCTCTTTTGCCATGCTCCTTTAAAAACACATTGTTCATTTAATATTTTATAAGACAATGTGTTTTTATAATGGCAAAAAATAGAGCCTTAAATTGGATCTAAACTGTTATCTCGATGATAACAGTTTAGATAGTACAGCGTCTGCCTAACCATCCACTGCGTCTGCCTAACCATTCACCTAAAAACATAACCGAACAAAAAATAATCAAAAAGCTTGACAATTTATTATTTTTAACATATAATAATGGTAATAGAACCCGACACGCCTCTCAACGATGCGGACCACGTTGGGTCTTTTAATTTTCGGCAGTATAGATTTTTAAATTATTATAATACTCTTCCCCGTTTTCTGTCGTATATTTTTTTCATTTTTTTCTTGACAAACATACACCGTTATGATAGAATAACTTTGTTGACGCAATAATCCTCGATAGCTCAGTGGTAGAGCAATCGGCTGTTAACCGATGGGTCGTAGGTTCGAGCCCTACTCGGGGAGTTTATTTTTTTATGGCTCGTTGGTCAAGCGGCTAAGACGCGGCCCTCTCACGGCTGAAACAGGGGTTCGATTCCCCTACGAGTCATCACTTACCGCAAATGAAAGGTTTGAAAAAGCCTTTTATTTTTCGGCAGGTTCATGGCGACATAGCCAAGAGGCTAAGGCATCGGACTGCAACTCCGCGATCCCCGGTTCAAATCCGGGTGTCGCCTTTTTTTATTTTAAAATAAATAAACCAAATTTTTTACTTAAAAAACCTTTAAATTATCATTTTAAATCAAAATTATGAAAACAGCACCGTTCTCGGCGCCCCCTTTGGGGGAGCTGGCACCCACAGGGTGACTGAGGGGGAATACCAAATTATTTTTATTTTTTTACCTAAAAATAGGTAATTTTTTTATATTATTAATCCTTCTTTTTGTGCGCAAAAAGAAGCAAGATATATTACTTTTTTGCTTTTAAAAAAGTAATTAAAAATTTTTATCTTTCTTTTTTTTCGCAAAAAAAAGAAACAAAAAAAGCATGGGGCGTTTCGATTCGCCCCATACCCCCTAACGACCTTTACGTCCCAAAGCTAACGGACTGCTTGAGCTCCGTTGCGTAAAGGGGCTGTTTGGTGCGAGCTATTCGCTCCCTGAACTTCGTTCAGACAAGCGGCTCGCACGAGCAAACATCCGGTATAATGTAGGGGCGTGCATTGCACGCCCGCCTGCTTGAGTTATACTTTCAAGTGCAACACCTAAAAAATAAAAATGGACTGCATACAAACTTTGGTGTAAAATGATTAAAGAACAAAAAAATAACACTGGAGGTAAGTATGCAATCCTATAATCATTTTACACTAAACGAACGCTTTTGTATAGCAGAAAATTTAAAAAAAGGAAAAAGTATCAGGTCAATAGCTTATATTCTTGAAAGAAGTCCATCATCGGTAAGCCGAGAAATAAACAGAAATAAGGATTCCAACGGTAATTATGACTGCATAAAAGCCGAAGAAAATTACAAAAACAACAGAAAAAGATCCAAGAAAAAGCTTAAGCTACTTAAGGATAAAACCCTGTTTGATTTTGTTTATGAAAAGCTAAAGCAGTTCTGGTCTCCCGAAATGATCTCAATTATTGCAAGAAAGCAAAATTTGATCATATCCGTAAAAGCTATTTATCAGGCTATCAAAAACGGCTTGTTTCCGGGCATTACATCTTCTTCTCATTTAAGAAGACGAGGTAAAAAGTATTGTTACGGCGGAAGGAACAGATATAACACTATCCAGCCGGAACACACAATACATGAAAGACCCGTATCCGCAGACAACAGAAGCTGCCTTGGACATTGGGAAGGCGATACAATACTCGGAGGCTTGGGAAAAGGCTGTCTTGTGATACTGATAGACAGAAAAAGCCGGATTTCGGTAGCTTTAAAATCCAATTCAAAGAGTAAAAAGGATGTAGGAGATGCCTTAATAAATGCCCTTCTGAGTATGAAAATCCCGATCCCGATATTAAGCATAACACTTGATAACGGCTCTGAATTTGCTGATTTCAAGAGAATAGAAAGAGAGCTTGGAACTACCGTATACTTTGCAGACCCTCATTCACCGTGGCAGAGAGGCAGCAGCGAGAATATAAATGACTCATACAGATTCTTTTTCCAAAAAGGAATAGATTTCCGAAACATAACTGATGAACAAGTACAGGAAGCGGTTGATTTAATAAATAATCGCCCCAGAAAATGCCTCGGAAATCTGACACCTGTAGAATATTTAAAAAAAGTGTTGCACTTGGATTGACAATCTGCCCTCCCCCCCCTCAGTCAGGCTGACGCCTGCCAGCTCCCCCATAGGGGAGCCAAGAAGCAAGGGCAGAGGCTTATATTACATTATAAATTATTTTGCCTGTGCGAGCCGCTTGTCTGCCATTTAGGGCAGGTAGCGGAAGGCTCGCACTGTAATGACTCTTTTGTGCGGTATTAATTCCACCAACCTATGGGGCACAAAAGCCGTTAGGGGTGTGGGGAGAATCGAAACTCCCCACGCTTTTTTTGTTTCTTTTTTTTGCGAAAAAAAAGAAAGACAAAAGATTTTATTTACTTTTTCAAAAAGTAAAAAACCTTTTCCTTACTTTTATAAAAGTAAAAATATAAAAAAATATCTTAATATTAATTTTTGTTGACAACTACTGTCAATTGGTGTATTATAAATGTAATCAAAGAAGGAGAAAGTATGTATGAATAACGACAAATACGAGGATAATATAGATAAAGACGAGGAAAATCCGAGTCTTGCAAAGGAGATATTCAGCTGGATATTCACCGTTATATTCGCCGTGGCGCTCGCATTTTTCATAACAAAGGTGATAATAGTGAACGCCGTCATACCCTCCGCATCCATGGAGACCACCATCATGACGGGCGACAGAGTGATAGCCAACAGGCTTGAATACACCTTCGGAAAAGCCGAAAGATACGACATAGCGGTGTTCAAGTTCCCCGACAGCCCCAACATACTCTACATCAAAAGAGTGATAGGTATGCCCGGCGAGACAGTCGAGATAAGGGACAACGAAATATATATAGACGGCAGCAGCGAACCGCTCAAGGACAGCTTCGTAAACGGCGATATGTTCACATCGGACGCCATATACAGAGTGCCGAAGGCAGGCGACAGCATAGAGGATTTCAAGAACAATATATACGAAATAACACTCTACGACAAGGACGGCGACGGACTTTTCGACGAGGACTGCTATTTCATGATGGGCGACAACAGAAACAATTCCGCCGACTCCAGAGCATGGCTCAATAAATTTGTACCCGAATCGCTCATGCAGGGCAAGGCGGTATTCAGATATTTCCCCATAAACAAGATGAAAATTTTTAAAAAGGACTTTTAAAAAAGGAGATGTATTAAAATGGCTAAGACAATTTCCAAAGATATTATAATAGGCGATCTTTTAATGATCGACAGAGGTATCATTCCTATCCTTATGAATGCCGGAATGCACTGTATAGGCTGTCCCTCATCACAGGGCGAAACCCTTGAGGAGGCCTGTATGGTACATGGCATGGATGTAAATTCGCTCGTGACGGATATAAACGCATACCTCGCGGATAAATAAGTCTACAAAAGTGTTATAGCATAAAAAAGACGAAAGCCTCGGATATATTGTCCGCGGCTTTTGTTGTTTTTAATGTTGGGGTCCCCACACCCCCAAAAATGCATATAAATACAAAAAACTTGCTTTTTTATATCAAATGTTGTATTATATAGATATCTGAAAGGCTTTAATTTACAGCAGCGTTTACGGAGGTAACAAAAATGTCTTCTGAAAATAACACCAAAAAAGAAAATATCGGTAAAGAAAAGGTCTCGAATACCGCCTCCGCAAAGGTCGTTCAAAATAAAAAACCCGACTCTGCCGAGGCTCTGAAAAGAAAGAAAAGAGCTAAGGACCAAAGCGCTAATGTAAATAAAGGCAAGGCAAAAAACGGCAGCGCTTCCGAAGCAAATATCGACAGCGAGATACTGCCGACTGTATCGTCCGTAAAAAAGAAAATAGATGTGGAAAAGGCAAGAAAGGCAGCCGAGAGGAACAAAAAGCCCAAGCTTATACTCACATTTGACAGCGTGACAAAGAGATACGGCGCCAAAACAGTCATAAGAGATCTTTCGCTTAAAATATATAAGGGCGAGCTTATGACAGTGCTTGCTCCCGAGGGACAGGGAAAGTCCACGATTGCAAAGCTTGCGTCGGGGCTTGTAAGTCCCACAAGAGGAAACGTCATAATAAGGGACAAAATAGCGGGCAGGATAACCAACTCCATAGTGAGCTTTCAGCCCGACATACCCTATTTCAAATACGACAACACCGTATCGGATATACTCAACCTCTACGGCAGATTTTTCAAGGACTTCAGCTACAAGAGGGCATATAAGCTTTTGAAGCACTTTAAAATAGCAAGAAAAACAAGGCTTGAAAACCTCTCCACAACGGCGCTTTTTTTAGTCCAGGTGATACTTGTTTCCAGCAGGAGAGCGAGCCTCTATATATTCGACGATCCCCTCATACACTGCGATCCAAAGTACAGAGAGGAAATAATAAGAATGATAGACGCCTGCCGAAAATTCGGCGCGGTGATACTTCTTTCTCAGACGGCAAGCAACATAGACGATATAACGGACAAGCTGGTATTTATAAAAAACGGCAGCATAATAAGGTCATTCCTCAATGCCGACGAGTACGAGGCGGAGTTCGGCGACAGCAAGATCGGCGATATCTACAAGGAGGTATACAAAAATGCTTAATCTCTTGTACTACGATATGAAGGCTACCATAAAAAGAAGCTGGTGCTACTTCATAATAATAACTCTGTTTGCCCTTCTTGTGAGATTTCTTTTGAGCGACGCCTTTATTTCGTTCTTCACGGACATCAACTTTATTTACGGCATAGTCATAGGCGTTGTGGCAGGCGGCTTTCTTGCGGCAATGGGCGTGCTGGTCGTGCTCATAATAATAGTGTATCAGACGCAGTGGTTCGACGAAAACATACTCTCGGCGCAGGGTCAGCTCACAAATATGCTCCCCGTCAAAAGCTATCAGATAATATTGAGCAAGATAATAACATCCCTCATATGGAGCATACTTCTGGGAGTGATGGCTATAGGCGTTGTGTGCATAGTGCTCGTGGGCACGGACTATTTCAAGACGCTTGCGGAAAGCGTTGTGGAGATAGGACTTAATAACAATGTGAACATAAACCTGCCCAAGTTTATAATATTGGCGGGAGTTTATTTCATAACCGGCATAACATCCTTTATATGCCTGTGCTTCCTGTCGCAGATGATAGGTCAGATGTCGGCATACCTCAAAAATACGGTGGTATTTCTTTCATTCGTGTTTATATTCGCTCTCAGCCTCTTTATAGAATATATCGTGGCTGTACTCATGGGAATAAATCTTCCCACTGCCCTTGATATAAACGGTATACTTAATTTCTGTATACAGGCTATGTCAAAGCTTACGATCTTGAATGTGTGCGCGATAGTTATATATTGGATATTGTCTTCTGTGATACTTAAAAAGCATCTTAATGTTGTTTAAAATCTTTAGGCGAGAATTTCTCGCCTTTTTTTAACAAATAAATCAAATTTTTTTACTTAAAAAACTCTTTAAATTATCATTTTCAACCAAATCTATTGAAAACAGCACTATTCTTGGCGCCCCCATTGGGGGAGCTGGCGCCCATAGGGCGACTGAGGGGGAATATTAACTTATTATCAATTTTATAATAGAAATTTATTATCTTTCTTTTTTTTTCGCAAAAAAAAAGAAACAAAAAAAAGCATGGGGAATTTTCGATATTCCCCATACCCCTAACGACCTTTACGCCTCAAAGCTAACGGACTGCTTGAGCTTCGTTGCGTAAAGGGCTGTTTGGGTTTCGCTTACCGCTCCCTGAGCCTTCGGCTCAGACAAGCTGCGAAACCTCGCAGACATCCGGTATATATCCCCCTCAGTCACTTCGTGACAGCTCCCCCAACGGGGGAGCCGAGACCTTGTGGTTAGCCCTTGCTTCTTGGCTCCCCTATTGCACCGCAAAGAATTATGCGGACGCACGCAGTGCGGCTTTCGGCAAAGCCGAAAGTGCTGAATTGGGGGAGCTGTCAACTCGTAGAGTTGACTGAGGGGGTTAAATTAATCTGCCCGTGCGAGCAGCAGGTCTGAACGAAGTTCAGGCTGCGACAAGCTTGCACTGTAATAACTCTTTTGTGCGGTATTAATTCCACTACCGATGGGGCACAAAAGCCGTTAGGGGTGTGGAATATCGGAAACGCCCTTTGAATCGGAAGAAGTATCCGACGATGCCGTAAGGCATCGCTTTCCCGTAGGGAAAGTTCTGAACACGCTTTTTGCTTCTTTTTGTGCGCAAAAAGAAGGATAATAATTTTAAAAAAGAAAGATAATAAATTTTATTTACTTTTTTAAAAGCAAAAAAATTTAATTACTTTTCTAAAATTAAAACAGAAACTTTTTTGTTTTTTATAAAAAGCAAAATTTTATAAAAAACACTGGTAATATTCCTCCATTTATGGTATAATAAAATGGTAAATTTAATTTACAAAAGCCCCTAATTTTTCAACAAATTGTGGAAAAGTCTGTTGAAAACCTTATTTTTAGCATAAAAAATAAAAGTAAAATTCAATATTATATATAGTTATCCACAATTGTTAATAACCCATAAATTTGACTATTTTAATACAAAAAGTTTTAAAAAATACTTTACGAAAGGAGATACAAATTTTGAATGCCGAACAATATTGGGAAAGAGCTATAAAAATTCTCAGGGAAGAAATAAACGATGTAATATTCAAAGCGTTTATAACTCCCATAATTCCCGTTAGATACACGGACGAATATTTCATAGTAAAATTGAGCATAGAAGCGAGTATGTACAGAGATATGCTCAAAAAATACATAAAAAAGATAAATTCGGCTCTTACAAAGGTTTTTGAAAGACCTATGACTCTCATATACGAGGACGAAATAGACCAGGACGACAATGTAACTCTCCAAAAGGAAAGGATAGAGGCGGCGCGAAAGGACAAGGGACTTAACCCCGAATACAGCTTTGAAAACTATGTTGTGGGCAGCTCCAACAACACCGCCTATGCCGCAGCCGTAGCCATTGCCGACAATCCCGGAGAGGACGATATGTACAATCCCTTCTTTATATACGGCGGCGTGGGACTGGGAAAAACTCATCTTATGCACGCCATAGGCAATTATTTCATGGACAACAACCCAAATGCCAAGGTGCTCTATGTCACCTGCGAAAAATTCACGAATGAATTTATATCGGCGATATCGAGCAGAACAACTATGGAATTCAAGGACAAATACAGAGAGCTGGACCTTTTGCTTATAGACGATGTACAGTTTTTATCGGGCAAGACAGAAACGCAGGAGGAATTTTTCCACACCTTCAATTCGCTTATAGATGCAAAAAAGCAAATAGTTATGTGCTCCGACAGAAAGCCGTCCGAGATAAAAACTCTCACCGACAGGCTTGTAGGCAGGATGTCAAGCGGCATAATGTTTGACATAAAAGCCCCCGACTTTGAGACAAGAACTGCCATACTCGAAAAAAAGGCGGAAAAAAAGAACATAAAGATAGATACCAAAATATTGCAATACATAGCGCTCAAAATAACCTCCAACATAAGAATATTGGAGGGCGCCTTCAACAACATCGTGCTCTACAGCGGACTTAACAACAGGATAATAGATCTGGAGCTTGTGGACGAGGTATTGAACGAATATATAAACAGCAACAAGGAAAATCTGAGTGTAAAATATATACAGGAAACAGTGGCGGATTTTTACAAGGTGTCCGTGGATGAGCTGCTTTCAAAGAGAAGGACAAAACCCCTCACCACATACAGGCACATAGCTATGTATCTTTGCAGGAAACACCTTGAGGAAAGCCTTGAGGAGATAGGCGAAAAATTCGGCGGAAGGGATCATTCCACCGTTATGAACGGCTGCGATAAGGTGACAAGGCTCATAGATGCCAATGAGGAAAGAGCGGCGGAGATAAAAGTCATTGAGAAAAGGCTTTTAGGTAATTAGTTTTTTTCCTTTTTTATAAAAAGGAAGTAAAATCTGCACCAGTCTCTCGGCTCCCCCATTGCACCGCAAAGAATTATGCGGACAGCCGAAAGCCACATCCTCCTTGGCGCCCCTGAGGGGGAGCTGGCAGGCGTCAGCCTGACTGAGGGGGATAATAAAAATTTATTTTTATCAATTTTTTATGATAATTTTTTTTATTCTTCTTTTTGAGCACAAAAAGAAGCAAAAAGCGTGGGGCGTTCCGAGTCGCCCCACACCCCTAACGGCTTTTGTGCCCCATCGGTTGGTGGAATTAATACCGCACAAAAGAATCATTACAGTGCGAGCTTTTCGCTCCCTGAACTTCGTTCAGACAAGCGGCTCGCACGAGCAGACATCCGATATATATCCCCTTCAGTCAACTCTACGAGTTGACAACTCCCCTGTTCAGCACTTTGTGCGTCTGCATCTATCTTTGCTGTGCAATGGGGGAGCCAAGAGGCAAGGGTTAACCACAAATTCTTGGCGCCCCCTTTGGGGGAGCTGTCGCTAAAAGCGACTGAGGGGGTTGAAATAATGTTACAGTTTTCACTACCTTCAAAACTATCCACAATTTTTGTGAAAAAGTTAAAAACCTACTGTTGAAAAATGTTAATAAAAAAGAAAACAAAAAAAATACATAAAACAGGCTGTTTATTATTGTTTATAAATACAAAAATTATCAATAGTCCTTGTTTACAAATTTTTGGCTTAAAAAGCCATATTTTACCGACTTATCAACAAATCGACGGTCTTTATTATTACAACTACAATTATAAAAATATAAATAATAAATAATAAAATATAAATAATAAAATATGATCCCGAAAGGAGAATGAATATGCATATCGAATGCAGCAAAACAAATCTGGTGAATGCCATAAACATGGTGAACAAGGCTATACCCTCGCGTTCCACCATGGAAATACTTTCGTGTATACTTCTCATAGCCGACAGAGAGGGCTTCAGACTGGTAGGCAACGATCTTAAACTCAGCATTGAGACCTTAAACATAGAAGCCGAGGTATATGAAAAGGGAAAGGTTGCCATTGACGCCAGGATTTTTTCGGATATTATAAGAAATCTACCCACGGAATATGTGACTGTAAAGGCGGACGAAAAATTCAATTGCAGCATAACCTCGGGCAAGTCTGTTTTCAATATAAAGGGACTTGACGGCGAGCAATATCCCATGCCGGAGGCTCTCACAAGGAATATAGGCGAGGCAGAAATAAACGCTGTTACTCTCAAAAATATGATTAAAAATACCATTTTTTCGGTATCCGTGGAGGAAAACAGACCCATACTTACAGGCGAGCTTCTCAAATTTGACGAAAACGAGCTGCACATAGTTGCCATAGACGGCTACAGAGTGAGCTGGAGAAAAACACCTATAAAATACGACGGCTACAACGAGATAGTAGTGCCTGCAAAGACGCTCAACGAGATATGCAGACTTCTTCCGGATGATGAAAAGGAAAATATAAAAATAGTATTTTCTTCAATGCACGTAATGTTTACATTGGACAAGTGCAAGGTGGTGTCGAGGCTTTTGGACGGAGATTTCCTCAATTACGAAAATCTGTTCACAGGCGAGCAAACTCTTGTGCTCACGGCGGACACGCAGCAGCTTCTGACAGCTCTTTCAAGATCCGTCATCATATCGGACGACAGCAGAAAGCCGGAGATAACTCTCACTATAAAGGACAGATTTATGAATATTTATTCAAATACATCCATAGGTACTCTCAACGAGGATGTGCCAATAAATCTGGAAAAAGGCGACGAGCTTATTATACGCTTTAATGCAAGATATTTAATAGACATAATGAACGCCGTGGATGAGGAATATGTAAAGCTCAACTTCAAGACAAACAAATCTCCGTGCATTGCGGAGCCCGTTACGGCGGATAATTTTAAATATCTTGTGCTTCCCATAAATCCCAGATAAAAAAAAGGAGTAAAAAGCTTTGGAATACATAAAAATACATACCGATTACATAAAATTACAACAGGCGCTTAAGCTTGCGGGCGTTGTGGGTCAGGGTTCGGACGCCAAGGCAATAATACAGGACGGATATGTAAGGGTGAACGGCGAGGTATGTCTTATGCGCGGTAAAAAATGCGTCGAGGGCGATGTTATAAGCGTGAGCGGAGAGCTTTACGACGACAAAAAGGACTTTGTTTTCGAGGTTATGTAAATGTTTATAAAAAATATTACATTGGTCAATTACAGAAATATTGAAAAAATAAATATAGATCTGTCGCCCGATGTAAATCTTTTTTACGGTGATAATGCGCAGGGAAAGACCAACATACTCGAGGCAATATATATCTGCGCTGCGGGCAGGAGCCATAGGACGCATTTTTCAAAGGAGCTCATACGCTTCGGAGCCGAAAGCGCGCATATACAGCTTATAGTCGAAAAAGAGGAATTCAAGGACAAAATTAACATACAGATAAAGTCCAACAACAAAAAGGGCATTGCCATAAACAACATGGCAGTCAAAAATATAAATGAGCTTTTCGGCACGGTCAACGTTATTTTCTTTTCACCTCAGGACCTTCTTTTGATAAAAGAGAGTCCCGCCTTGAGGCGGAGATATATAGACATGGAGCTTTGCCAGCTCAACAGAGTTTACGCCTACGATCTGAGCAGCTATTACAGAGTGCTGAGGGAGAGGAATATTTTCCTAAAAAACAAGCCCGACGGCATCATGATGGATATTTACGACGAAAAGCTTGTGGAATACGGCATAAAAATTATTGCTGAAAGGGAAAAATTTGTGGAAAGGCTCAACGAATTTGCCGACAGGATACACAGAGATATTACAGGAAACAAAGAAGGTCTTGAAATAAAATATGTCAAAAATGTAAGCGAGGAAGGATTTTACAACAAATTAAAGTATGATCTGAAAAGAGATATATTGTATGGTTCCACATCTCACGGTATACACAAGGATGACCTTATATTTGAGATAAACGGCATAAATGCGCGGGATTATGGCTCGCAGGGACAGCAGAGGACGGTTTGCCTTTCCTTGAAGCTTGCGGAAATAGAAATAGTGAAGTCTATGCTGGGACATTCTCCCGTCCTTCTTTTGGATGATGTGCTCTCGGAGCTTGACAGAAGCAGACAGCTGTATATTCTGGACAGTATAAAAAATGTACAGACTGTCATAACCTCCACTGGTATAGACGATTTGAAGGAAAAGAAAAATGTGAGAGTTTTCAATGTAAAGGGCGGAAAGGTGTATTAAAAAAATTTTAAAGGGGTAAAAATATGGTACTTAAAAACAAACTCGGCATTGAAAATTCCTCCGAATTAAGAGAAGTAGAGGAAAAAATAAGCAAGCTGAGAGCAAGGGAAATATTTGAAAAAAATTTATACAGTAGCTTTGAAACAGGCACATTCAAGGGTCTTTCTGATATACACAAATTTATTTTTGGCGATATATACGACTTTGCGGGGAAAATAAGGAATGTGAACATATCAAAGGGGTCTTTTAGATTTGCTCCCGTGATATACATTCAAGAGGCTATAAAAAATGTGGATAAAATGCCCTTTTCCACCTTTGAGGAAATAATTGAAAAATATGTCGAGATGAATATTATTCACCCCTTTAGAGAGGGCAACGGCAGAAGTATGAGGATATGGCTCGATATTATGCTTAAAAGCTCCCTCAAAAGAGTAGTAGAGTGGCAGAAAATAGATAAGGAGGAATACCTCTCCGCAATGGAAAGAAGCCCCGTGAAGGATATTGAAATAAAGCATTTGATCAAAAATGCCCTCACGGAGAATATAAATAACAGAGAGGTCTATATGAAGGGTGTGGATATGAGCTATTATTATGAGGGCTACGATATGTTTGATATCGAAAAGCTAAGGTGATCGTTTGCAGGGCGATATTCTCCCGCCCTGCTATAATGTTTTAAGCAGTGTATTCCCGCCCGTCTTATTGATTTCCCCGCTCACTTAAGTTCAGCATTTTCGGCTACGCCGAAAACCGCACTGCGTGCGTCGGATAAATCTTTCCGAGCAATGTTCGCTTAGGAAATGATAATGACGGGCTTTTGGATTTTGGCAAATATTTAGTTAGAACTGTTGACCTTTTCCCCCTCAGACAACTCTGCGAGTATCAGAACTTTCCCTTCGGAAAAGCGATACTTCGTATCGTCGGATTAATCTTTCCGATTCAAATGACAGCTCCCCCATTGCAGCGAAAAGACTTATTCGCCAAGGCGCAGCCTTGCTTTTGCGAAGCAAAAGTGCTGAACAGGGGAGCCAAGAAGCAAGGGTTAAAATCAAACTCTCGGCTCCCCTTTCGGGGGAGCTGTCACGAAGTGACTGAGGGGGCTAAATACAAATCACTTCCTTGCCTGCCTATAAGGGCGAGCGTTGCACGCCCGTTTTATACTACATCTGACAATAATACAACTCAAAAATATTCTGAAATTATTGTTAATTTTTAATAAAATCCTTTATTTTTCACTCAAAATATGTTATAATTGATTTCAGATATTGGGGTCATACACCCCTACGAAGGAGCAAAATCAATGTCACAGCAGGAAAATACGCAAAATATTGAAAATAACGAATATAACGAAAATCAAATTCAGATACTCGAGGGACTGGAGGCAGTGAGGAAAAGACCGGGTATGTATATCGGCTCCACATCCATAAGAGGTCTTCATCACTGCGTTTACGAGATAGTGGACAACTCCGTGGACGAGGCTCTGGCGGGCTTTTGCTCACACATCGAGGTTAAGATACACGAGGACAACACCGTTTCCGTTAGGGACAACGGCAGAGGCATTCCTGTGGGCATACATCCGCAGAAGGGCATACCCGCAGTAGAGGTCGTTTTCACCATACTTCATGCGGGCGGCAAGTTCGGCGGCGGAGGATACAAGGTGTCCGGCGGTCTTCACGGCGTGGGCGCCTCGGTCGTGAATGCTTTGAGCGAGTGGCTCATAGTGCGCATATATCACGAGGGCAGCATATACGAACAGAAATACGAGAGAGGAAACGCCGTTGAAAAGCTTAAAATAGTTGACAGCTGCGACATTTCCGAAACAGGCACATACATCCGCTTTAAACCGGATGCAGAGATATTCGAGGAAACTGTTTTCGATACCGAAACTATCAAGAACCACCTCCAGGAAACAGCCTTCCTCACAAAGGGTCTTAAAATATCTCTCACCGACTTAAGAGACGAAAGCAAGCCTAAATATGTTTTCCGGTATGACGGCGGTATAAAGGAATTTGTGGAAAATATAAATTCCTCCAGAGAGCCCATGTACGAGGAGATATTCTACTGCGAGGGAACCTACAACAACATAGCCGTTGAAGTGGCTTTCCAGCACAGCGAGGAATTTTACAACGAGATAAATTATTCATATGTCAACAATATAAATACCGTTGACGGCGGTACTCATATACAGGGCTTCAGAACGGCTCTCACAAAGACCGTCAACGACTACGGCAGAAAATTTGGCTTGATAAAAGCAAGCGACAAAAATCTCACCGGCGACGACATAAGAGAGGGCATGACCTCCATTGTCAGCGTCAAGATAGAGGATCCCCAGTTCGAGGGTCAGACAAAGGGCAAGCTCGGCACGAGCGAGGCAGTGATAGCCGTTTCGACCGTGCTCAATGAAAAGCTCACCTACTTCTTGGAGGAAAATCCCGAAATAGGCAAGGCGATAATAGAGACCTCCCTAAGGGCTTCCAGAGCAAGAGAGGCGGCAAAGAGAGCCAAGGAGCTTGTAAGGCGCAAGGATATATTAGAAAGCAGCAAGCTCCCCGGAAAGCTCACCGACTGCTCCGAAAACGATCCTTCAGTATGCGAAATATATATCGTAGAGGGTAATTCCGCAGGCGGCTCCGCCGTGAAGGCAAGAGATGCCAAGACGCAGGCAGTTCTCCCCTTGAGAGGCAAGATATTGAATGTCGAAAAGGCAAGGCTCGAAAGAGTGCTCGGCAACGAGGAAATAAAGTCCATGATAACAGCCTTCGGCACGGGCATACACGAGGATTTCGACATAGAAAAGCTGAGATACCACAAAATAATACTCATGACGGATGCCGATGTGGACGGAGCGCATATAACCACACTCCTTCTTACATTCATTTTCCGTTTTATGCCAAGGCTCATAGAGGACGGCTATGTCTATCTGGCGCAGCCTCCGCTTTATAAGCTCGAAAAGGGCAAGCAGGAGCGCTATGCTTATTCCGACGAGGAAAGAGACGAAATAATAACCGAAATGGGCGGTATAGAAGGCATGAAGCCCATACAGAGATATAAGGGCTTGGGCGAGATGGATGCGTCGCAGCTTTGGGAGACCACCATGGATCCCGAAAAGAGAATACTCATAAAGGTGACCATAGACGACGCAAGAATAGCCGACGGTGTATTCAGCCAGCTCATGGGCGACAAGGTAGAGCCAAGAAGGATATTTATACAGGAAAATGCCAACTATGTCACCAATCTGGATGTATAAGGGCATTTGTAACGATAAGAGGTAACAATGATGGATAACAGTACACAGTATGACAAGGTAGTGCACGCCGAAATATCGGAGACAATGCGCACGTCGTATATAAACTACTCGATGAGCGTTATAGTTTCCAGGGCGCTGCCCGATGTAAGGGACGGACTTAAGCCTGTTCACAGACGAATACTCTACGCCATGAACGAGCTGGGGCTCGATCCCTCAAAGGGCTATAAGAAATGCGCGCGTATAGTCGGCGATACCATGGGTAAATATCATCCCCACGGCGACGCGGCTATATATGACGCCCTTGTAAGGCTTGCGCAGGACTTTTCCATGAGATATCCCCTCGTGGACGGTCACGGCAACTTTGGCTCGGTAGACGGCTATCCCGCCGCAGCTCAGAGATACACCGAGGCAAAGCTGGCTAAGATAAGTCTTGAAATGCTTGCCGATATTGACAAAAACACAATAGATTTCCAGGATAACTACGACGGCGAGTTCAAGGAGCCTACCGTGCTCCCCTCCCGCATACCAAATCTGCTTGTGAATGGCTCCAACGGCATTGCCGTAGGTATGGCAACAAATATACCCCCGCATAACCTCTCGGAGGTTATAGATGGTCTTGTGAAAATAATAGACAACAAGGTGGAGTACCAAAGAGAGACCGACATAGACGAGCTTATACAGATAATAAAGGGTCCCGACTTCCCTACGGGCGGAAATATACTCGGAAGGCTCGGCATAGACTCGGCATACAGAACGGGCAGAGGCAGGATAAAGCTCAGAGCCGAGGCTGAAATAAAGCAGCACGAGAACGGCAGGGAGCAGATAATAATAAGAGAAATACCCTATCAGGTGAACAAATCCGCCATGATAGAGGGCATAGCAAACCTTGTAAAGGACAAGAAAATAGACGGCATATCCGGCATACAGGACAATACCAACGACAGGAACGGTATTTTCATTGTCATAGAGTGCAAGAGGGACGCCTCGGCTGAAATAATATTAAATCAGCTCTACAAGTATTCACAGCTCCAGGAGACCGTGAGCGTCAACTTCCTCTGCATAGTGGACGGAGTGCCCAGGACGCTCAATTTAAAGCAGATGCTCGAATATTACCTCGAGCACCAGGAGGAGGTCGTAAGGCGCAGGACGCAGTTCGACCTTGAAAAGGCTTTAAAGAGAATGCATATTTTGGAGGGCTTTTTGACGGCTCTCGACAACATAGACGAGGTAATAAGCATATTAAGAGGCTCCCACACCACCCCCGAGGCCAAGAGCAGACTTATAGAGCGCTTCGGCTTCACTGATGAGCAGGTGAACGCCATATGCGAGATGCGTTTTAGATCGCTCGTGGGCATGGAGAGAGAAAAGCTCGAGAACGAATACGCCGAGCTTTCGAGGCTCACGGAGGAATGGAAAGCCATTCTTGCCGATGAAAACAAGCTTTTTGGCGTCATAAAGTCGGAGCTTCTCGAGACCAAGAGAAAATACGGCGACGGCAGAAGGACCAAGCTTATTGCCGACATGGGCGAGATAGACATGGAGGACATCATATCGGACGATATGTCGGTAGTCACAATGACGCATCTCAACTATGTAAAGAGACTTCCTCTCGACACCTATAAATCGCAGCACAGAGGCGGAAAGGGCGTCATAGGCCTGCAGATGCGCGAGGAGGACTGGGTGAACAGGCTCCTTGTAAGCTCCAACCATAGCTATATTCTTTTCTTCACGAACATGGGAAAGGTATACCGCATAAAGACATGGGAGATACCCGAGGCGGGCAGAAACGCCAAGGGAACGCCCCTTGTCAATCTGCTGGAGCTTGGAAAGGACGAGGAAATATCCGCCGTGATACCCGTAAAGAGCTTTGAGAGCTGCGACGAGCTGGTTATGGTGACAAAGCACGGCGTAATAAAGAAGACTAAGGCGCAAAGCTTCTCAAACATAAGGAGGAGCGGACTTATTGCCCTTAATCTGAGAGAAAACGACGAGCTTATATCCGTATTTGTGACAACGGGAAACGACACTATATTCGTTGCCACGAGAAAGGGTATAAGCATACACTTCAGCGAGGACAATGTGAGAGCTATGGGCAGGACTGCTTCGGGCGTTAAGGCTATTACTCTTGCGCAGGACGACTATGTTATAGGCGCGGACAAGGTAGAGCCCGACAGTAAAATATTGCTTGTGAGCGAAAACGGCTTCGGCAAGTGTACAACACCGGATAACTACAGACTTCAGTCCAGAGGCGGAAAGGGCTTGAAGACTTATAAGATAACCGAGAAAACAGGCGAGATATCGGGTCTTGCGGTCGTTAAGGACGGCGAGGAGCTTATCATGGTGACAAGCGAGGGCGTTGTTATAAGGATAAAGGTGAGCGATATCTCCACCGTGGGCAGGGTTGCCCAGGGCGTGAAGCTTGTGAACCTCGGAGAGGGCGTGAAGGTTGTAAGCATGGACAAGATAAATGAGGAAAATGCAAGCGATGACGGCAACGCCGAGGAAGGCTCCGCCGAAACTGCCGACACTGCGGAAAACACGGATGCCGAGCAGTAAATGAATTTGGTGAAATTTCTTTGGCTGTCACAAAGAATTTCATATAAAATCAAATCATGAATTTCTTCTCTTAGACATGAACATTCATCTCTAAGCAAACAGCCGCATTTTGGGTAATACCGGGATGCGGTTGTTTGTTTTGTTTCTTTCAAAATTGCCGACCTTACCGACACAAAAAAGAGATACCCGCAGGTATCTCTCTTTAATTTCAGCACTTTGTGTCGCAGATGCCGAAGCTGCCGTTTCCGCAGAATAATATCACAAGGAGCAGTAAAAGGAGCGAGCTGTCGTTACCGCAGCCGAAAAGATTTCCGAGACCGCCGTTATTGCCGCCCAAAAAGAGGAAAATAACAATGATCCATAATAAAGTATTGTTGCTGCAACTCATATAAGTTACCTCCAAAATATATACACTATAGTATATGCGCAAAAGCCCGACTGTTGCAAGTCCATGGAAAATTTTTGTTTGCGAGTTGAAGGGTGCGCCCCCTCAGTCACTTCGTGCCAGCTCCCCCGCTCAGCACTTTCGGCTTCGCCGAAAGCCGCACTGCGTGCGTCCGCATAATTCTTTGCGGTGCAATGGGGGCGCCAAGAGGCAAGGGTTAACCTCAAATTCTCGGCTCCCTCTTTGGGGGAGCTGGCAACTCGTAGAGTTGTCTGAGGGGGAAAACAAGCGAGCATTGCTCGCCTACTTTACATAAAAGAATAATTATGATATAATTATTATACAATAAAGGAGAAACTTTAAGGTGAAAAGTGCGTCCTCATGCGCCACATGCATTTGCAATGGGCAAAAGAGATGTCGGGAGTGACGCTCCGACTAAAGTTTCTTTTTGTGTTCGGATACCGCCCGGATATTTCGGGCGGTATTTTTGTATGAATAGAGTTGCACTTTGTTTGTAAAGTGAAAGAATTATATAGCGCGGGACTGTCCCAAAATGCTACAAACCGCATATGAGCTGATCACTTGTAGGGGCGAGCATTGCTCGCCCGCAGGCAACCAAGAGTCACTCCTACAGCAAGGGCAGTGCTTTGTATTTAACCCCCTCAGTCACTTCGTGCCAGCTCCCCCTCAGGGGAGCCAAGAATTTGAGGTTTACCGCTGCCTCTCGGCTCCCCCTGTGGGGGAGCTGGCAGGCGTTAGCCTGACTGAGGGGGAAAAAGCAAGCGCCCTGCAAACAAATCTACTCAACCCCCTTAAGCAATCTTTCCGCATTTTTATAAAACACATTTTCAAGTTCATTATCCATTAGCTTCTCGAATTTTACCGCCTCCACATACATTTTAGGATTGGTTATGGGAAAATCCGTAGCAAACAGTATTTTTTCACTGCCTACATTTTTTATAAGCGTTCCAAGCATCCCGAAGCGGAAAAGTCCCGTGCCGCTCAGGTCTAAATAATAATTATCGTATTTTTTTAATAATTCTATATGCTTATAATAATGCTCCCTTTGGTGAGGATGCGCAGCCACGAAGGTTATGTTTTTAAAACGCTTTACAGCCTTTTCGAGGTTGTCCATATCCACCTTCATGTCCGTGTGAACGCTAACTATCATACCGAGCCTTTCTATCTCCTCATATATGGCGTGCATAGCCTCGTCATAGTACAGGCTCCAGCCGTTGTAATAGGGCACCAGCTCCCCGACAAGTCTCACGCCGTTTTGATACATAAAATCAAGCTCTTCTATAGATTCCTTCACATAGTGCGGATGTATATGCATACCGGGCGTATAAAAATCGCCCCACTGTTTTTTTATTTCAAGAGCCTCTCTGTTAAGCTTTTTAATGCCCTCAAAGCTTTCCGTCTTGTAAATGACGGACCCGCAGATGTGATCAATGCCCGCAGACTTCAGAGTTTTTACAAAATTTTCACTCGTGACCGTATCCCCGTAAAAGCAGGAATTGTTTTCATCTCTTAAAAACGGATGAGTGTGAAAGTCAATTATGTTCATGCCGTTCGCCTCCTTCGATATAATAATATTTTAACAGAATTGAGGCAATATGTAAATATTATGGTTGATAAATTTGTAAATAAATGGTATAATACTATAAACGGAAATTTGGCTGAAAGGGAGAATAATATATGGATTTTATACAAGAGATCGCGCGCGCGATATCGGAGGTCACAGACCTTGACATAAACGACATAGTTCAAAGCATAGAGATACCGAAGGCGGACATGGGCGATTATGCCTTTCCCTGCTTCAGGCTTGCAAAGACTATGCGAAAGGCGCCGCCGCTTATTGCTGCGGAAATAGCCGAAAAAATGAAAAAACCCGAGTTTTTGTCCGATATAAAGGTAGTGAATGCCTATATCAATTTTTATGTGGACAAGACTGTTTTTGTAAAAAGCGTTCTGGACGAGGTGAACAAAAAGGGCGGCAAATATATCGAATCCGAAACGGGAAAGGGCAAAACCATAGTCATAGACTATTCCTCGCCCAACATTGCGAAGCCCTTCCATATAGGACACCTGCGCTCTACCGCCATAGGCAACAGTCTGAATAGGATATACAAGGCGCTTGGCTACAATGTTGTGGGCATAAATCATCTTGGCGACTGGGGAACGCAGTTCGGCAAGCTTATTGTGGCTTATAAAAAATGGGGCGACAAGGAGGCTGTCGAAAAGGACGACATAAAGGAGCTTTCCAAAATTTATGTTAAATTCCACGAGGAGGCGGAAAAGGATCCCTCTCTTGAGGATGAGGCAAGAAGCTGGCTTGTAAGGATGCAGGAGGGCGACGAGGAGGCGCTGAGCCTCTGGAAATGGTTCTGCGACATAAGCATGAAGGAATTTAACAGGATATACGATAGATTGGGCATCACGTTTGACAGCTATGCGGGCGAAAGCTTTTACAACGACAAAATGGCTGCCGTTGTGGACGAGTTAAAGGAAAAGAACCTGCTCACGGAGAGCCGCGGAGCGCAGATAGTTGACCTTGAGAAGTATAATATGCCGCCCTGCCTCATATTGAGGAGCGACGGAGGCACGCTCTACCCCACGAGGGATATTTCGGCAGCGATATACAGAAAAAACACATATGATTTTGACAAATGTATATATGTGACTGCCCTCGATCAGAATTTGCACTTTGCGCAGTGGTTCAAGGTGATAGAGCTTATGGGCTACGATTGGGCAAAGGATCTTGTGCACACTCCCTTTGGTCTTGTGAGTCTCGGCGACGGCAAGCTTAGCACAAGAAAGGGTCATGTTGTGCTCATGGAGGACATACTCAATATGTCCGTTGAAAAGACAAAAAAAATAATAGAGGAGAAAAATCCCAACCTTGAGGACAAGGAAAGAGTTGCCGAGGAGGTCGGCATAGGCGCCATCATATTTGACGATCTTTTCAACAGCAGGATTAAAAATGTTGTGTTCGACTTCGACAGAATGCTCAACTTTGACGGCGAAACGGGACCATATGCGCAGTACACACACGCAAGAGCGTGCAGCATAATAGCAAAAAGCGGTGCAGCCAAGAGCGAAAGCAATGTTGACTATAGTCTGCTTAGCGACGAGGCAAGCTTTAATGTGTGCAAGGTGATAAAGGAATTTCCTGAAAAGCTTGAGGAGGCAGCCGACAAGAACGAGCCGTACATCGTGGCAAGACAGATAATAGAGCTTTGCAAGGCTTTCAACAAGTTCTACAACGAGAACAACATCATGCAGAGCGAGGACGCCACAAAGAAAGCAAGGCTTAGCATAGTTTTTGCGGTGAGAGATATATTGAAAGCGGGGCTTGACCTTCTGGGACTTAAGGCGCCCGAGCAAATGTAGAACATAATCCACAATATAGTACACAAAATTCAACTTGATTTTTGTGTACTATTTTTTTGTTTTGTTGTTTAAAGGTATGCCGATTTGTGATATACTGTTAATAAGATAAACGGAAAAATGTTCCACGTGAAACAATGGAGGGGGAAATGTAGGGGCGAGCATTGCTCGCCCGATTATTCCCCCTCAGTCAGGCTAACGCCTGCCAGCTCCCCCAAAGGTGGAGCCGAGAGATAACGGTTAGCATCTAATTCTTGGCTCCCCCTTTGGGGGAGCTGGCGCCCATAGGGCGACTGAGGGGGTTATTGTAAAAATCGATAAGACAGGCGGGGTACACTTATTCATACATTTCAGCAGGGCGGGAGAATATCGCCCTGCAATTGTGCATCTTTGATTTAGCGCGCAATCCAACGGGCAATGTTGATTTATATTTATATGTTCCACAGTGAAACAATGACTTTAAAAAGAAAGGAAGTCGGAAAAAATGGGCAGAGTTATAGCAATAGCAAATCAGAAGGGCGGTGTGGGAAAGACCACCACGGCTATCAATCTTGGCGCGTATCTTGCCGAAATGGGAAAAAATGTGCTTGTGATAGATTCCGACCCGCAGGGCAACACCACCACGGGGCTTGGTATAGACAAAAACAATGTCAATGCCACATTCTATGATGTGCTCACGGGTAACGCAGAGTTCGGCGACGCCGTGGAGACAACGCATTTTGATGAATTTGACATAGATGTGCTGGCTACGGACATACAGCTTTCGGGCGCCGAGATAGAGCTTATAAACTTCGATAGGCGAGAGTACATATTGAGCGATATTGTAAACGACAACGAGCTGAGGGCAAAATATGACTATACACTTATAGATTGTCCGCCCTCTCTCAACATTCTCACACTCAATGCCATGACCTGTGCCGACTCTATTCTTATTCCCTTGCAGTGCGAATTTTTGGCGCTGGAGGGCTTAAGTCAGTTTCTGCACACCTATAATTTGGTAAAGGAAAGGCTCAATCCCAATGTTGAGATAGAGGGAATAGTATTCACAATGTTTGACGCGCGCACCAATCTTTCCATGCAGGTGGTGGAGGAGGTTACGAATTATCTCGGCGAGGAGCTTTTCAAGTGTATAGTTCCCCGCAGTGTAAGGCTAAGCGAGGCGCCGAGCCACGGTCTGCCCATTAACCTCTATGACAGAAAGAACAAGGGCGCGGAGGCGTATGAGCTGCTTGCAGAGGGAATAATAGCAAAGGAGGACAATTAAATGACGGTACAGAAAAAAGGTCTGGGCAAGGGGCTAAACGCCCTTATGTCCACAAATGATGTAGACACGGCTTCAAATAGGGTCCATGATGTGGATATTAACAAAATAACGCCCAATAAAAATCAGCCGAGAAATAATTTTAATGACGAGAGCCTTGCGGAGCTTTCGGAGTCCATAAAGGAGGTTGGAATCATTCAGCCCATAGTCGTAAAGAAAATTGACGACTATTACGAGATAATTGCGGGCGAAAGACGCTGGAGAGCCGCAAGAATAGCAGGCTTGAGAAAGGTTCCCGTGATAGTGAGGGATCTGGACGAGCTTAAGTCGCTTGAGGCAGCGCTCATAGAAAACATACAGAGAGAGGATCTCAATCCCATTGAGGAGGCCATGACCTATTCCAGATTTTCGGAGGAATTCAATCTTACTCAGGATGAAATTGCCAAGAAGGTCGGCAAGAGCCGTCCCGCCGTTGCAAATGCCATGCGTCTTCTTAACCTTGATGGGAGAGTTCAGACCTTTTTAAAGGAAGGTAAAATATCAAGCGGTCACGCAAGAGCGCTTTTGGGCATTGACAACAAAAATATGCAGTTTGAAATGGCTGACAGGATAATTGACTACGGCTTGAGCGTAAGACAGACTGAGGAGCTTGTGAGAAGGGCAAGCGAGGAGGTATATAAATACGAGGTAGAAAAGGAGCCTCCCAAGAAGGCAAGCGTTGAAAATCCCGAGGCTGCAAGAGAATGTTTGAGGCTTTCAAACGAGCTTAAAAACATATTCGGCACAAAGGTGAACATAAAGAACAACAAGGGCAAGGGCAGCGGCAAAATTGAGATAGAATACGCCTCTGCCGACGACCTTGACAGAATAATAGGACTTATAAAGGAAAGAATGGTCTGATTGTTTCACGTGAAACATATGCTAAAATGACAAGCTTTCTATGCAATGGTGATGTTATGTATAAAATTATAGCCTGCGATCTGGACGGCACTCTGCTTGACGATAACAAAAAAATAAGCTCCGAAAATTACAACGCCATACAAAGGGCAATAGAAAAGGGCTGTAAATTTGTTATCTCAAGCGGACGCTCAAATATGAGCGTGGATCACTTTAACAGATACTTTGGCTTTGACAATGTTAAAAACTACGCTATGGCATACAACGGCGCCTATATATACAGGACCGATACAGACGAGGTGCTGAGCGAATATCTCGTTCCCTCCCGTGAGGCAACAGACGCCATAAGGCTTTGCCGTCGGTTTGATATAGATGTGATTACCTACAGAGACCGTATGCTTTGGCAGGATAAGGAGAGCGCTCTCATCACGCAATATGCCGAAAGAAATATGATAGAGCGGACAACCATATATAATATAGAAGAAATTGCTCAAAAACCCGTTTCAAAGGTCATAGCTCTGGGCAGCTTCAATGAGCTTAAAAGGCTGGAAAAAGCCGTTTATGACACGGGACTTTCGGATAGGCTCACGACCTGCTTTTCCGCGGATATTCTCTTTGAGTTCAATCCTCTGGGTATTGACAAGGGTACGGGGCTTTGCGAGCTGGCAAAAAAGCTCGGCATAGATATAAAAGAAACAATAGCCATAGGCGATAATTACAACGACCTGCCCATGATAGAGAGCGCAGGTCTCGGCGTGTGCTGCAAAAACGGCGAGGACGGCGTGAAGGCGCTTTCGGATTATGTCACTCAAAACGATAACAACAACAGCGCCGTGGCGGAGGTCATAGAAAAATTTGTGCTTTGCGGATAGGGCAATAAAATGTGCAAAAATTACAAATTACCCCTTGCATTTTTTTCCTACTGTGATATAATAAATACATTAAAAATACTGCCTTTTGGAAGGGACATTTTACCCTTTTTGGCGGGCGGTATGAATAATTTTACGCTCCCGGGACAAAGGCGTCCTTCGGGACTTACATTTTACATTTTCAACAGGAGGTCTTATTAATGATAGACATTAAGTTTTTAAGGGAAAATCCCGATGCGGTAAAGGAAAATATAAAAAAGAAATTTCAGGATCACAAGCTGGAGCTTGTGGACAAGGTGATAAAGCTTGACAGAGAGGCAAGAGCCGCGCAGCAGGAGGCTGACGAGCTGAGAGCAGAGAGAAAGCGTCTTTCAAAGCAGATAGGCGCGCTCATGGCTCAGGGCAAGAAGGACGAGGCGGAGTCCGTGAAGGCTGAGGTAGGCGCTCAGGGCGACAGGCTTGCAGAGCTTGAGGAGAAGGAAAAAACTCTCCAGAAGGACATCACCGAAATAATGATGACAATTCCCAACATTATCGACCCCAGCGTTCCCATAGGCAAGGACGACAGCGAAAATGTAGAGGTACAGAGATACGGCGACCCCGTAGTTCCCGATTTTGAGATACCCTATCACACAGACATAATGAAGCGCTTTAACGGCATAGATCTCGATTCCGCAGGCAAGGTAGCGGGCAACGGCTTTTATTATCTCATAGGCGATATTGCAAGGCTCCATTCCGCAGTTACCGCCTACGCAAGGGATTTTATGATCGACAGAGGCTTCACCTACTGCATTCCGCCCTATATGATAAGGAGCAATGTGGTTACGGGCGTTATGTCCTTTGCCGAAATGGATTCCATGATGTATAAAATAGAAGGCGAGGATCTTTTCCTCATAGGCACGAGCGAGCACTCCATGATAGGAAAGTTTATAGATACGATTTTGAAGGACGAGGACCTTCCGCAGACGCTCACGAGCTTTTCGCCCTGCTTCAGAAAGGAAAAGGGCGCTCACGGCATAGAGGAAAGAGGCGTTTACAGAATACATCAGTTTGAAAAGCAGGAAATGATAGTTGTCTGCCAGCCCGAGGACAGCCCCATGTGGTTCGATAAGCTCTGGCAGAACACTGTCGACTTTTTCAGAACTCTTGACATACCCGTCAGAACGCTTGAATGCTGCTCCGGAGACCTTGCCGACCTCAAGGTGAAGTCGGTGGATGTGGAGGCTTGGTCGCCCAGACAGCAGAAATATTTTGAGGTGGGCAGCTGTTCAAACCTCGGCGATGCTCAGGCAAGAAGGCTCAAAATAAGGGTACACGGCGAGAAGGGCAAGTATTTTGCGCATACTCTCAACAACACCTGCGTTGCTCCGCCCAGAATGCTTATCGCCTTCCTTGAAAACAATCTCAATGCCGACGGTTCGGTCAATATTCCCGTGGCTCTCCGTCCCTACATGGGCGGAAAGATAAAGCTTCTTCCCGAAAACTAAAGGAGAAAAAACATGAGCAGAATGGATGAGCTTATAGAGGAAATAAACCACCTTGCGCACAAGGCAAAGACTATCGGTCTCAGCGCCGAGGAGGAGGAAAAAAGAGCCGCTCTCAGAAAGGAGTATATTGCGCTTTTCAGAGAGGGCTTCAAAAAAAATTATCTCGACAATATGTATTATGTCGATGAAAAAGGCAACGAAGAAAAAATTGAAAAGAAAAAACAGGGAGGTAATGACATGAAAAAGGAAACTCTTGATTTTATAACGGCTAAGTCAAAGGAGCTTTTGACTATACCAAACGCCTGCAAGGAGGCAAAGGCGGCTGCTGAGGAATGGCTCAAAAATGCCGAAAACGACATCGAGAACAAGACGAAGGAATATATCGCAGCTCTTGAGGAGGAAATTGCTTCTATAGAAGGATCTATAGCCTTTGCAAGCTCCGATATGGGCAAGAAAATATTGGGCGAAGGAGCGGAGCCGTTTTTGAAGGACGCTCTTGCAAGAAAGGAACGCGGCGAGAAATACTGCGGCTGCCCGGCTTGCTCCTGCGTTGAGAGTATTATTAAAATGAAGGATAAGCTTTGAGGGAAGGGACGCGAAAGCGTCTCTTTTTTTTGCTTTAAAAAGCAAAAGTAAATTTCTTATAAAATACAAAATTTATAATTTAGTGTCGTGAATTACAACCCGCAAAACTACGAGCAAGCGGGGACTGTCCTGCGAAGCCGGGACAGCTTGAGTTATACTTTCAAGTGCAACACCTAAAAAATAAAAATGGACTGCAT
>CANQVZ010000015.1 GCA_947627425.1 uncultured Clostridia bacterium
GCGCCGCGCCTCTTGCGCCCTCCAGGAAAATCAGCATAAATACGCATATCAGTCCTACGGCGAATATGACGCCGAATTCCTCACAGACCGCCGCAAATATAAAGTCCCTCTCCACAACGGGTATTGACGAGGCGTAGCCCCTTGTGAAGCCTATGCCCGTAACGCCCCATGTGCAGATGGCAAAGAGCGACTGCGCTATCTGATAGCCCGTGTCGCTGACATCCAGCCACGGATTCTGCCATGCCTCAAATCTGACGCGTATGTGGTCGAAAAGCCTGTAGGCTATGCTTGCCGCAAGCCCCAGAAAGGTTATTCCGCCGAAGAAATATAAATAATTGGATGTAGCCATAAAGAGCACCGCAAGAAATGTCATATAGAATATGAGAGCGGAGCCGAGGTCCTTCTGACCCGTCACGAGCACAAGCACTATAACGGCGCTTATTATCGCGGGTACGATTATGTCTTTGATTTTGGGCTTTTCGGCAAAGGCGGAAGCCAGATAGAATATAAAGCAAACCTTTATTATCTCGGAAGGCTGAAAGCCTACGGGACCTATGCTGAGCCAGTTCTTTGCGCCGAACTCGGACGAACCGAAAATGAGCGTTGCGCCCAAGAGCGCAAAGGAAATAATGACATATACTATCTTGAATCTGTCAAGCCTTGGCATAACGACAAGGAGTCGCGGCATGACAAGCATCATGGCTATGCCTATGGCGTTCCATGCAAGCTGTCTTAAGGCAAGGTCGGTATTGAGCCTATAGAGCATCATAAGCCCTATATCCATGAGGAAGAAAACGCAGTTGTAAAGAAGCTGACTGCCGTTTTTGTAGAGCCTTGATATTGCCATATTTCCTCCCATAATGAGGAAGAAGCCCGAAACGCAGTATATGACGGCTGAACGCATATCGTACTCCAAGGAGGCGGATATGAGTATAACGCTCGCCGTGATGTGGAAAAGTATAATGCATATCCTCTGATTGCTCAGTCCCGCCTTTATGCTGAAGCGCGTCATGTCCTGATTTCTTAAGCATATCATAAAGCCGAAGAAAACAAAGAGCGCTATATAAAGTATAAAGAGATATTTTGAAACAATGATGCACATATCAATCATTTAATACACCCCTCTGCCGAAATGTCCGCCCGTGCCCTTTATATCGAGCTTAGGCGCAAGTCCTTTTTCTATCACATTTATATGCTCCGAGGCAAGCTCAAAGCAGTCTTTGTAGCCCTCGTCGGTAAATTCCAGACGCATAAAGCCGACGCCCGTGCCTATGAGCTCCGCCGCCCTGTTGAGAACATATATGGGTTCCGAATTGAGTATGAGCGCATAACACTCTCTGCAATTGCGGAGCACGGGAAAACGCCTGTGCGTCCTGTCCTCAAGGGCGTAGCTGTGTTTTTTGCCCTTCAAGGAGCAATATTTAGAGCTGTTTTTATCCGCATCATACAGTCCTGCGGGGCATTGGTGAGTGGTCATGAGCGGAAGTCTGCCGTAAATGACTATCTCGCAGTCCTTATCCGCCGTGTCGTTAAGCTCCGCAATGTTCAGCTCGGGCGAAAGAGTAAGCGTATCGCTGCCCGTTATGCTCCGCATAATATCCGCGGAGGCGCTGTTCATTACATTGAGGCTGTAATCGGCTATTATAGGCTTTTCACTGCGCATTTCTCCCAAGCTCCTGACAAGATAGCCGTCGCAGCTTTTATATTTTTCATAGAATACGGCATTGCCCCGTCTTGTGATGTGGGGAAGGGCGATGTAAAGCTCTATGCCCTTTTCTCTGCACTTGATATAAGCGCTCTCGTCTGCTGTTTCGGGCGGACAGTATATCCTCTTTACTCCCGCTTCAATGCAGGCCTTGAGCTGTTCCGCCGTGTTCACAAGAGCGGTTATCACGGCTCCGCTTGCCTTTTCGCGCGGTGTTTTTTCATATCTGTAATTTGCGTTCTGCCGTCTGCTCTTTTCTATAATATGCTTTTCGAGCATTTCGCAGGCGCTCCGTCTTATCATATTCAGCTTTGAAACGGGCATATACAGACCGTCCTCAACACTCACGCCCTCGATCACAAATTCAAAGGGCGTATCGCCCGTCTTGCATATACGCTCGGTAAATTCCTGCTCCGTCATGGGACGGTTAAGAGCCTTCTGCGCTCCCTCGCCCTCATATACTATGCCGTAGTCCGTAAATTCCACAAAGCTTTTTTCAAGTCCTATGCTCGCCTTTATGCGCACCTTAAGTCTTCTTTCGGGCTTTACCGTGTGTCTTTTGAGTCTGTCGTTAAGCGCCTTGTCAAAGGTCCTGAACACTCTGTCGCCTTTTCTGACGCTGTCCTTTATTCTGACCGTTATGACACTGCCCGCATCGGCAGTCACATTTATTCCCGCGCCCGTGTGAGGCTCCGACCATATCTCTATTCCGTCGCCCGCGCTCACGCTCCTATTGAGCTTTATGCGACAAATGCCGTCTCTGCGGTCGAATGAAAGCACCTCGCCTATCTCCGTTCCGCTGTGCTTGGGGGATGCGCTCATCATGGCGCCTCCGGAAAAGCTCTCAAAATATCCGCGGGAAAGCTCTCCGCCTCTGTTGAATATTGCCGTAAGCTCCTCCCTGTCGGCGTTGTCCGGTCGGTATTTATCCTCCGAGCAGGCAAGGTCTATATATTTTCTGTAAACTGATACCGTTTCATACACATATTCGGGATCCTTCATCCTTCCCTCTATTTTGAGGCTGTCAACGCCCGAAAGCGCTATCTTGTCCAATATATCCAGCCCCGAAATATCCTTGGGAGAGAGAAGACAGCCTTTTTTTATGGGCTTGCCGTCCCTTAAGAGGGTGTAGTCCATACGGCAGGGCTGCGCGCACCTGCCCCTGTTTCCGCTCCTTCTGCCTATAAGACTTGACATAAGACAGCGCCCGCTGTAGCACACGCAGAGCGCTCCATGGACAAATACCTCCGTTTCGGGTCTGTTTTGCAGGCTGTTTATATCCTTTATTTCGTCTAAGCTAAGCTCTCTTGCAAGCACTATCCTGTCCGCTCCCAGCTCCTTCATAAGCTTGGCGCCCTCAGAGCTGTGTACCGTCATCTGCGTGGAGGCGCTTATATTTATATCGGGAAAATGTGCCTTAACAAGCGCAAGCATACCTATATCCTGTATTATAAGCGCATCTGCGCCGCAGCCGTAAACCTCCTTTACGACATCCAGCACATCATTAAGCTCTTTTTCCTTGTAGAGTATATTAAGTGTAATAAACACCTTGACCCCTCTTAAATGGCAGATATCTATAATATCCTTAAGCTCATTCTGAGAGGGGTTTGACGCATAATGACGGGCATTGAATGCCTTTCCGCCTATATATATGGCATCACAGCCGCCGTTTATGGCGGCTATGACGCTTTCCCTAGTTCCTGCCGGCGCTAAAATTTCCGCTTTTTTCATAAGATCACCCTGTAAAAGCCAATCCGACGCGCGCTTAATTGTCCGAAAGCTCTGCCTCCAGACTTTCTATCCTGCGCATAAGTTCTATATTCTCCGCCTTGACCTTGGCAAAAGCCGCTTTAAGCTGATTTTCATTGCTTATGGTGTCAAGACTGCTCTTGAATGTGTCAAACTGATCCTTTACGGAGGCTATATCCTTTTTAAGGTTCTCGTTCTTATCCCGGAGAGATTTTTTATCCTGAGTGAGACGGTTGATGTCCGCCTCCAGATTTTTGATATTGATATTTGCGCTCTTAAGCTTGACGGAGAGATCGTCCCTTTCCTTATTGACGGTGTTGAGCTTTATGTTCCTCTCAGCCGCCTTCTGATTGAGCTCGTTGAGCGCCACATTCTTTTCGTTGAGCTTTTTGCTCAGGGCGTTAAGCTCCTGATTCTTGCCGTTTATCTTTGCTGTGAGATCTGTGATGTACTGCGACTTCTCCTCTATCCTGCCCTTGAGCTCGGTTATGTCCGAATTGAGCACATCTATCTTTCTTTCAAGCTTTTCTATATTGTCCTCGTGGTTGACTATGGTAGTCTTAAGTCCGTCCACCTCCCCGCTCTTTGCCTCGTACTGACCGAGAAGTATGTCGTAATCGTTCGATTTGAGGCTGAAGCGGTTTTTAAGCTCCGTAAATTCCTTTATCTTGTCGTTGAGGCGCTGCGAAAGCTCCTTGGCTATGCTTTCCTCGTTGTCCTTTGTGACCACAGTGCTTGTGTTTTCCTTGTTTTCCTTTTCCTTGAAAAGGTCATCCGCTATATTGAGCGCAAGTATTATGGGGAAGGACTCCTCATATACAATGTTGGGAGTCGATTTGGATTTTATTTCATTTATCTTGCTGTCAAGATACTTTGCCACGGCGCTCATATACTCCTCGCTTTCCATGCCCGCAAGGTTATATGTTTTGCCTCCTATGCTGACCTCGATCTTTTTCTTTTCGTCTGACATTTTCCTCTCTCCTTTGCTTATCCTTATATGTATTCTACAGCTTTGCCAAAATGTCGGAACAAGGCAAAGCATCGGCTCATAGTGTTATTTAAATTAATTATAACATATTTTGCCGTAAATGTACCCCTGTTCATATTAAAATTTCTTTACAAAATATTAAAAAGAGATTAATTTTTTACAAATTTTAAAAAAAATTTGTGTTTTCTCTTTATTTTTTAGTCATTTTGTTATAAAATATAAAAAGGTATATATTGCAGTTTGAAGACAGACTTATACTTTTATAACAATAAAGGAGGAAAACGGGGATGATTTCAAATCAGATTTTACAGAGCACGATCGACGGTCTTAAAAACATTACAAGACGCGAACTGAGCGTGGCAGAAAGAGAAGGCAAAATTGTGGCAACCACCGAGGACGAAATGGTGAACGCCACCATAGACAGCGCCGACATATTCATAGCCAGTCCTGCCGACAGTCAGCTTATACAGGGCTATCAATATTTCAAGGTGCTCGACAACGGCTCTGCCGAATACATCGTCATAATAAAGGGCGACGACGAGGAGACCTACAGAATAGGCAAAATGACCGCTTTCCAGATACAAAATCTGCTTGTTGCATACAAGGAAAGATACGACAGGGACAACTTTATCAAAAATCTTCTGCTGGACAACCTCCTGCTTGTGGATATCTATTCAAGGGCAAAGAAGCTGCACATTGAAAATTCCGTAAGAAGGATAGTTTATCTTATAGAAACCGAGATAGACAAGGACCTCAATGTTGTGGAAATAGTGAGGAGCATATTCCCGACAAAGCAGAGGGACTTTGTGACAGCCGTTGACGAAAAGAGCATAATACTTGTAAAGGAGCTCAAGGAAAAGGACGGCAGAGAGGAAATAGAGTCCATAGCAAAGAGCATATACGACACGCTTTCGGCAGAGGCAATGACAAATATATATGTTTCGATAGGTACTGCCGTAAACGACCTTAAAAACGTATCTCTTTCATATAAAGAGGCAAAGCTTGCTCTGGAGGTGGGCAAGATATTCGAGGAAAACAAGAATGTCGTAAACTACGAGCAGCTGGGTATAGGCAGACTTATATATCAGCTTGACGGCTCACTTTGCAAGATGTTCGTAAACGAGGTACTCCACGGCGCATCCATAGAGCAGTTCGACGACGAAACTCTCACTACCGTAAACAAGTTCTTTGAAAACAACCTCAATGTTTCGGAGACGTCAAGACAGCTTTATATACACAGAAATACGCTTGTGTACAGGCTTGACAAGCTGGAGAAAATGACAAGCCTCGACCTTAGGAATTTCGACGACGCCATAATATTCAAGATAATGCTTATGGTGAGCAAATACCTCAACTACAGAGAAAACTTTATGTACTGATAGGTACATAGCTTTCAATATATTTTCACCAAAGAAAGGAAGTAAATCCTTAATGATAACGATGGAGAATGTTACAAAGGTATATGAAAACGGAGCCGTGGGACTGCGCGATTTCAATCTTAACATAGAAAGAGGAGAATTTGTGTTTGTAGTCGGCTCATCGGGTTCGGGAAAATCCACCTTCATAAGGCTTCTGCTCAAGGAGATAGAGCCTACGGGCGGCAGCATAATAGTAAACGGCACGGACATAACGAAGCTTAAAAGGCGGCAGATACCCTATCTGAGGCGAAAGATAGGCGTTGTGTTCCAGGACTATCGGCTTCTGCCGTCCAAAACGGTGTATGAGAATGTGGCTTTTGCCATGCAGGTAGTGGAGACCAATCCCAAGATAATAAGAAGAAATGTGCCCCAGATATTGGCTATGGTGGGACTGGCTAAGAAAATAAACGCCTATCCCAACCAGCTTTCGGGCGGCGAGCAGCAGAGAGTTGCGCTCGCAAGAGCCATTATAAACAGACCGCCCATTCTTCTGGCGGACGAGCCTACGGGTAATCTTGACCCCGACACGGCATGGGAGATAATGGACCTCATACAGGAAATAAACAGAAACGGCACAACCGTTGTTATTTCCACACACGCCAGAGATATTGTCGACAGGATGCAAAAGAGAGTTGTGGCAATAAACAAGGGCGTTGTACTCAGAGATGTTGAAGGTGGTGGCTACAGCGATGAAGCTGAGAACATGGAAATATTATATTAATCAGGGCTTAAGAGGCATATTCAAAAACGGACTTATGAGCTTTGCCTCCATAATAATAGTAAGCGCCTGTATATTTATAGTTATACTTTCACTTTGTATAATAACAAATGTGGACTATATACTGGAACAGATAGAATCCGAAATAGGAGTTACGCTTTTCTTGGGCGACGAGCCGGACGAGGAGGACGTGAACTCGCTCATAGCGCAGATCGAGGGTATGCCGGAGGTGCGCTCAGTCAAGTTCGTATCGGCGGACGACGCTCTTGACAATGCCAAGAGGATATACTCGGCAGAGCTTCTTGACGGACTAAGGGACGACAATCCCCTTCCCCGCTCGCTTGAGATAATGTTAAAGGACATAAGATATCAGAAGAGCTTTATACAAAAAGCCGAACAGCTCCAGTGGGACTTTGAGGAGCAGATAATGGGCACGGACGCAAAGGACAGCCCCGACACCATGAAGGCGGAGGAGCAGCCCAACGCGCAGACGGCGACACAGGCGCAGACTACCGAGAGCGCATCACAGGCGCAGACTGCCGCTCCCGCTCTGCAAAACAGCGCAGGACTTTTCAGCGACACGGTATATGCCGAGCCCGCTTCACAGGCGGCAACACAGGCGCAGACCGCAACGGAGGCGCCCACTCAGCCTGCCACAAATCCCGCGGCTAAGGACTCCGAGGCGGCAGACCCCGCAAATCAGGCTAAATCTGCGGAGCCCACGCCCGAGGTGATAACACAGAGCGCGCAAAGCGCAGTATCGACAGAGCCCAAGCTCGGCGATGCGGACTATCAGTTCAAGGGCATAGAGCTTATAAGCCATGCGCAGCAGCTCACGGAGACGCTCATAACGATAGACACGGCATTCAAGCTCGTATCCGTTATACTCATAGCTATACTCGGCATAGTTTCTATAGGCATAATAATGAACACTATAAAGCTCACCGTATTCATAAGAAAGAATGAAATAAACATAATGAAATATGTGGGCGCAACGGACTGGTTCATAAGATGGCCCTTCATAATAGAGGGTATAATAATAGGTCTTATAGGCGCTATAATACCGTCCGTACTCTGTATACTGGGCTACATAAAGCTCTACGGAATATTCAATTCCGACCTTACCGTGCTCAAGGTGATAGGTCAGCTTAAGCCCGCTTCGGAGATATTTGTGATCATAATACCCATAGCGCTCATCGTGGGTATGCTCATAGGCGCGATAGGAAGTATCAACTCCATAAGAAAGCACCTTAATGTATAATAAAACGGTTCTAAAAATATTTTTGGCAAATATATAAATAAAAGAAGTGAGAATGTTATGAATAAAAGGATAATAGGTGTTGCTCTTTCTCTCGTGTTAAGCCTTACGGCGGTATGCGCAAGAGCGGAGAGCGTATCGTCTTTACAAAACAAAAGCTCGGCTTTTCAAAGCCAGATCTCTGCCGCGCAGCAAAAGCTCGATCAGACAAATTCGCAGAAGCAGGCGGCGCAGTCCGAGGTGGAGCAGCTCGACAGAGAGCTTTCGGGCGTTCAGGCGGAGCTTAATCAGCTCAACGCGCAGCTTGCCGACACAAGTGCAAAGCTCGCAAAGGAGCAGGAGGAGCTGGAGCAGGCAAAGAAGGTAAAGACGGAGCAATACGAAACTCTCAAAAAGAGAATAAGGATAATGTACGAATACGGCAATTCCGGCTATCTTGAGGTGATACTGGGAGCAAAGAGCTTCTCGGACTTCCTCACGAGAGTGGAATATGCCAACCGCTTTATGAAGCACGACAACGAGCTTCTGGCAGAGTATGCCGAGGCGGAGAGGATAATAAACGAGAATGTCGTTTCAATAGAAAATGACAAAAAAACTATAGAGGACCTGCAATCCAAGCAGACTACAAAGCAGCAGGAGCTGGATTCCAAAATAAAGCAAAAGACCGCTATAGTAAAACAGCTGGATTCAAACGCCGCTACATACGAAGCGCAGATAGCCGACCTTGAGCAGCAGGACAAGAATGTACAAGCTCTCATACAGAAGGCGCAGGCTGCCGCTGCGGAGGCTGCAAGGGCAGCGCAGGCTGCACAGCAATCCACCGCCATATCAAAGGGAAATCCCGGCAGAGTATATAACTCCGACGGAAGACACTTCCAGTATCCCGTGCCCGCTTATCAGGGCTATGCGCCCAATTCGGGCTACGGCTACAGAGGAAGTCCCATAAGCGGAAAGCAGGAGTTCCACACGGGACTTGACCTTAAGGCAACGCTCAACACAGATGTTGTTGCCGCAGAGAGCGGTACGGTCATATATGCAGGCTGGAGAGGCGGCTACGGCAAGTGTATAATAATAGACCACGGCGGCGGCTACTCCACACTTTATGCGCACAACAATGTGCTCTATGTATCCGTCGGTCAGCAGGTGTCCAGAGGACAGGTAATTTCGGGCGCAGGCACGACGGGCTATTCAACGGGCGTGCATCTGCATTTCGAGGTAAGAATAAACGGTCAGCACACCAATCCTACGGGTTATATCTACTAATTACCATGAGGTGAAGCTATGAATAACAAAATGGTGCTTGGCATTCTTTCGGTATATGCTGTCATACTCTGCGGAGTGCTCTGCTTTCAGGTGATACAGAGCAGAGGAAATGTCACAGCCCCCTCAAATTCGGAAGAGGTAGTTGTAGAGGACAGGCTGGATTCGGCAGTGGTGATATATGAAAACAGCCCCGTAATGCTCGTGAACAAGGAGCAGATGCTTATAGACAAAAACGATCCGTCTATGGTGCCCGTTGCAGCAAATCAGTCCATATATGTGCCTATGAGCTTTTTCCGCTCGGCATATAACGCAGCGGCTTCGGAGGATCTCTCTTCATCGCGTGCAACTATAAGGCTTGACAATCAGGCGCTTGTGCTGGACAGACAGAAGGCAGACCTTGTGGACAGCGCGGGAGAAGCCGACATTGAATATAACAAAAAGGTATTCTTGAAAAACGGCGGTATATATGTGCCGGTAGAGGTATTTGCCGACGCCTTCGGCAAGTCGGTATATTACTACGACAACATGGCTATCATATCAGACCTTAAGGACGCCTTTACGGACACCGAGAGCGTAGACTTCATAAACAGCCTTAAGTCACAGGTGAACGACCTGCCCTATGTGGCTAATGAAGAAAACATGAAGGAAATAACGGGCATAAGCACGCCCAACAATATTTTAAAGCAAATAGGCTCGTCAGACGAGCCCGACGGCATACCTACGGCGCAGCTGCTCGAAAACAAGGAGCTGAACACCGTACATTCCGCAGACGGATATATATACTATGCGGACAAAAACAAGGTGTATATTTTAGACCCCTCTTCGGGACTTGCCGTAACATCGACCATAGAGCTTGACAACGGCTTTGTGGGCAGGAAAATATATGTCCACGGTCCCACGCTCGTAATAACGGGCGACAAGGAAGCCGAAAATAAGGACGGCGCAGACGGCTTCAGCCGCAGCACCATAGCGTATGTGTACAACATAAGCAACAAAACGGCGCCCTCCAAGCTCCGCGAGCTTGAAACGGAGGGAAGCTATATAAATTCCGTGCAGAACGGCAGCTATGTTTATCTGCTTTCGTCCATACCGGCAACGGAGCTTTCCGCGGACGGCAAATATTATCCTCCGTCATACAGGGATTCACTTTCGGGAAACGAGCCTGTGAGCCTTGAATACAGCCGTATGCAGTATTTCCCCGAGGGCGGAGGTAGGGATTACACCACAATAGCCTCGCTCAACATAGAGGACAGCTCCATGCCCGCAGAGCTTAAGACTTATCTCTGCGCAGGCGAAAATGTATATATGTCCTCCGGCAATATATATGTGGCAAAGGACAGATACAACGCCTTCGATTCCAACGAAAACACTGAAAACACGGTCATTTACAGACTAAGCCTTTCAAACGGAAAGGTATATTCATCCGGCAAGGGAAATGTGAAGGGCTATATAACCAACAAGGACTCCATGAACGAATATTCGGGCTATTTCAGACTTGCGGCGCATTACAGAAAAAAGGGCGCAAACACGGACATAACAAATGTGTATGTGCTCAACAACAATCTGGAGATATGCGGATATGCAAACGAGATAGTTTCGGGCACGGTGATAGACAGGGCAATATTCTCACAGAATATGCTTTTCCTCACTCCCGAAAAGACGGGACAGGCGATATATTCCGTGGATATGACGGAGCCGACCAACCCAAAGGGCAACGGCGTACTCAGGCTCACGGACGGAAATATACTCATATATACCTATGACGAAAATCATATACTGACCGTTGACAACGGCGGAGATAAGCTCACAATGAGCGTATATGACATTTCGGACAAGGATAATCCCGCCATGCTCTACAGAGAGGAGCTTGGAAAGGGAAATATAGAATCGGGGCTTTTCAAGGACATTTCATCCTTCTGCTTCGACAAGGAAAAGAATACATTTACTCTGCCCGTCACCATTTATAAGGACGAAAGCAAGCAGGAGGTGACCTTCACGGGCGGATATGTGTACAGCGTTGACCTCGACGACGGCTTCCAAAGAAAAGGAGTAATAACTCTGGGCGGAAATGAGGTCAAGGTGCATCCGTTCAAATATAACGGACTTATATATAACTTCGTCGATAACTCGGCTCTCGCCGTGGATTATGACGATACGGAAAATATAACGGAGTATGTTTTTAATTAAAATAAGGGCTTATGCCCTTATTTTATACTGTCGAAAAATCAAAATATATTAAATGTTGTAAACGGGCGTGCATTGTACTCCCCCTTTCGTGTCGATAAAATATTTTTTGATTCTTCAGTTGTTCTGTGGGTGCTAGGTAAGCCTCCCTCACCGAGGGAGGGGGACCGCCGAAGGCGGTGGAAGGAGTATAATATTGTTAGTTGCGCAGTCTCCCTCAGTCGCCCTTCGGGCGCCAGCTCCCTCCCGGAGGGAGCCTTTCATGTCGTTCCTTAGTACACTAAGTCAAAGGAACGGTTACAGAAAAGTTTTGTTGTTATAAATACTTTTTCTACATTTTGCTATCCGCTTTTAAAAAAGCGGACTGTTAATTGTTGACTTATTTTGATTTAATTGGTATACTATAATAAATAAAAAGTCGCAGCGTATAGGAGGCGCAGAAATGAATCCAATTCAAGTCAGAGATGTAAAGATTGGAGAAGGTATACCCAAAATATGTCTGCCCATAGTAGGGCACACACAGTATGAAATAACATCGCAGGCAATGACGATGGCTTCGCTCAAGCCAGACATAGTGGAGTTCAGAGCGGACTGGTACGACGAATGTACCGACAAGGAAAATCTCATAGAGATGCTTAAGCTTGTAAGAAAGCTCATAGGCAAGGTGCCGCTGCTTTTCACCTTCCGCACCATTGCGGAGGGCGGACTGCAAAAGACCGACAGGGCGGGATATCTCAGGATAAACAAGACCGCCATAGACAGCGGTATTATAGACATGATAGATGTTGAGCTTATGGTGGGCGACGAGGACGTAACGGAGCTTACGGAGCTTGCGCACAGCAAGGATGTAGTTGTGGTGATGTCAAATCACGACTTCGAGAGGACGCCCGACAATGTTCTGCTTAAAGAACGCATTGAAAAAATGATAGAGCTTAAGGCAGACATACCCAAGATTGCAGTCATGCCCGAAAACAACAAGGACGTGCTGAGGCTTTTGGAGCTTACGGACGATATACACACAAAGCACCCCGACTACCCCATAATAACCATGTCTATGGACGGACGGGGCGTTGTGAGCCGTATTGCGGGCGAGATATTCGGCTCTGCCGTGACATTCGGCTGCGCAAGGAAGGCATCCGCTCCCGGACAAATAGAGGCGGGCGAGCTTTCTATCGCACTCAGAATACTGCATTTTAACCTTTACCAGAAGGAAATGTAAAAACATTGAAGGAAATACTCAATCCCCGTATTTTTACGGGGAATTTTTGTAAAAATAAATAAAAAGAAAGGAGAGCTATATATGAAGGAACAGCTTATAGAGCTATTTACAAGGCTTATAAGATACGACACGACATCGGATGCGGAAAGTGAAGAATACCCCTCCACGGAGGCGCAGAATTTCTATGCGGAGGTGCTTGCGGGAGAGCTTTCGAGAATAGGCGTGAAGGACATAGCTATAGACCGTTACGGCTATGTGACCGGCTGTGTGAAGGGCAATGCCGAGGGCGACACTATAGGCTTTATATCGCATATGGACACAAGCCCTGATTGCAGCGGCTGCGGAATAGAGCCGATGATAATAGAAAACTACGACGGCAAAACAATAAAAAGAAAGGGACCCGAGCTTTCACCCGAAGAATTTAAGGAGCTTAAGCTCTACAAGGGCAAGACGCTCATATGCTCCGACGGCACAACGCTTCTGGGAGCGGACGACAAGGCGGGTATAACGGAGATAATAACGGCGCTCGGCTACATCATAAATCATCCCGAAATAAAGCACGGCGACATAAAGGTGGCTTTCACGCCCGACGAGGAAATAGGACGGGGAGTGGACTACTTTGATGCGGATAAATTCGGCTGCGACTATGCCTATACCGTTGACGGCGGTATAGCAGGAGAGATAAGCTATGAAAACTTCAATGCGGCAAGGGCAAAAATAGATATAACGGGAAAGAGTGTACATCCCGGAAGTGCAAAGGGGCTTATGGTGAACGCCTCGCTGGTCGCCTGCGAGCTGAACTCCGCTCTGCCTGCCGACGAAATACCGTCAAAAACGGACGGCTACGAGGGATTTTTCCATCTTACAAGGCTTAGCGGAAATGTTGAAAGGGCGCACCTTGACTATATAATAAGGGATTTTGACAAGAAAAAATTTGAGGAGAAGAAGGCGCTCATCAAAAACGCCGTGGAGGATATAAACAAAAAATACGGTAGCAATACTGCCGTTTTGGAGCTGTATGATGAATATTACAACATGGCGGAGATAATAAAAAATAAGCCCCATGTGCTCGAAAGAGCAGTGAAGGCTATTGAAAAAACGGGCATAGAGCCGCTTGTGGAGCCTATAAGGGGCGGCACTGACGGTGCAAGGCTCTCGTTTATGGGTCTGCCCTGCCCAAATATTTTTACGGGCGGGCATAATTTCCACGGTCCTTATGAATTTATATGCGTGGAGAGCATGGAAAAGGCTGTGGAAAGCATAATAAATATTGTGAGCATATAAAAATGCACCCCGGGGGAATCGAACCCCCATCTCTCAGTCCGGAGCCGAGTGTTTTATCCATTATACTAGGGGTGCAAAGTAAGAGGAACTGTTTACTTCTCTTAATATATAGATAGTTTATTTTATAAGCAGCCCCCTCAGTCAGGCGTTGCCTGCCAGCTCCCCCGATTCAGCACTTTCGGCTTCGCCGAAAGCCGCACTTCGTGCGTCCGCATAACTCTTTGCAGTGCAATGGAGGAGCCGAGGGGCAGCGGTAAACCTCAAATTCTTGGCTCCCCCTTCGGGGGAGCTGTCGCGAAGCGACTGAGGGGGGATTTTATAATTGAGTTAAAAGCAATTATTGCTTTTTTTACAATCTGAAAGGGGAGATTTCTCCCCTTTTTTATTTTCTGTATTTCGGTGGTTCGGTATCGTAGAGGTTATTCCCCTCGCTGTCTATTATGACTATGCCGGGGAAATTTTCCACCTCGAGGCGGTGTATTGCCTCGGAGCCGAGATCCTCATAAGCGACTACCTCGCATTTTTTGACGCACTCGCTCAAAAGCGCGCCTGCGCCTCCCACTGCGCCTATGTATACGGCGCCGTATTTTTTCATGGCGTCTATGACGGCGGAGCTTCTGGCGCCCTTGCCTATCATGCAGGTAAGACCAAGCTCTATTGTCTTGGGAGAATAGGCGTCCATTCTGTAGCTCGTGGTGGGACCTACGGAGCCAATGGGCTCGCCCGGCTTAGCGGGAGCGGGGCCTGCAAAATATATTGTGTTGTCCGTGAGGTCTACGGGAAGGGGTATGCCGTTTTGCAAATTTTCGAGCATTCTCTTGTGGGCGGCGTCCCTTGCGGTATATATAACGCCCGTTATGCTCACTATGTCCCCCGCCTTAAGGCTGCGCGCCTTTTCTCTTGTTATGGGTGTGGTGATGTCAATTTTCATATTATTATCTCCAAGCTGTTTGCTGCTTATTTTACTCGATATCGTTTAATACGGATTCTATTATAAATCTGGGTCTATGCTTTGTTTCCTTATATATTTTGCCTATATACTCGCCTATAACGCCTATGGAAAGAAGCTGTATGCCGCCGATGAGCCATATTGACGCCATTATGGACGACCAGCCCGCTATGGAGCCGCCCATAAACTTGACCGCTATGCTCCATATCAAGGCAACAACGCTGAGTATGCATATAAGAAAGCCAAGGTCTATTATAAGTCTTATAGGCTTTATCGAAAAGGATGTTATGCCGTCAAAGGCAAAGGACAGCATCTTTTTGAGCGGATATTTGCTCTCGCCCGCAAAGCGCTCCGCGCGCTCATATTCCACTATGCCCGACTTATAGCCTATCTCGGGAACTATGCCCCTCAAAAACAGGTTGACCTCGCCGAATTCGGCAAGTCCTTCAAGAGCACGCCTGCTCATAAGTCTGTAATCGGCATGATTGAAAACTATGTCCGCGCCCATGAGCTTCATGAGCTTATAAAAGCCTTCCGCAGTGAATTTCTTGAAAAAGGTGTCCGTGGCTCTGGAGCTTCTTACGCCGTATACCACATCGCAGCCCTCGTAATATTTATCCACCATGCTGTCTATGGCGTTTATGTCGTCCTGCAAATCGGCGTCCATGGATATCACCATATCCGCATAGCTTTTAGCTGTCATAAGCCCTGCCAAAAGCGCATTCTGATGTCCTCTGTTGCGCGAAAGATTTACTCCGCTGAAAAGCTTGTCCTCGGAATGCAGCGACTGTATTATTTCCCATGTCCTGTCTTTAGAACCGTCGTTTACAAACATAACGCGGCTTTTATCGCTTATTTTGCCGTCCGCAATGAGGGCGTTCATTTTTGCCTTCATTCGCTTTGAGGTCTCCGGGAGAACCTCCTCTTCCTTGTAGCAGGGGATCACAACATAGAGTATATCAGCCATATTTATCTCCTCTCACACAACACAGCTTTATAAAACCAATATATCGCCTTAGTCTTTATTCCTGAGCTGCTTTTCCATCATATCCGCAGTGATAAGCTTAAATTCAAAGTCCTGCTTATCCTTTGCGACTATAGTGGACAGTATAAGTCCCGCTATATAGCACTGTATGGCGGCTATCATGGCAAAGCCGCACACTATGAGCGTGGGAAAATCGGGCACCTCTCCCGTCTTAAAATATGTTATGAGCACGGGAATAAAAAAGCCTATACTAAGCACAAAGAGCACAAGGCTTATCCATGAAAAGAACTGCCTCGGTTTATAGTCCTTATAGAGCTTTATTATTGTCTTTATGACCTTAAAGCCGTCGCTGTAGGTGTTCAGCTTTGACTCGCTGCCCTCTATCCTGTCGCGATAGTCTATGACACAGTTTTCGACAAACATATTTTTGTCAATGGCGTGTATTGTCATTTCGGTTTCTATCTCAAAGCCCTTTGAAATGACGGGGAAGGTCTTTACAAATCTGTACGAAAAAGCTCTCAGACCCGTCATTATGTCCTTTATATCGCTCTTAAAAAGCGTATTTATGGTTTTTCTCACCATTGAATTGCCAAAGTTATGGAAGGGTCTTTTGTTCTCGGTGAAGTAGGTCGAAGAAAGCCTGTCGCCGACTACCATATCCATGCCCTTTTCAAGTATCATGGCGGACATTTCTCTCGTAGGCTCCACGGGATAGGTGTCGTCGCCGTCCGTCATGATGTAGCACTCCGCGTCTATCTCTCTGAACATACGCCTTATGACATTGCCCTTGCCCTGCTTGTGCTCATAGCGCACAACAGCTCCCGCCGCTCTGGCTATCTCATCCGTGCC
Source organism: uncultured Clostridia bacterium (assembly GCA_947627425.1). Classification (GTDB taxonomy): domain Bacteria; phylum Bacillota; class Clostridia; order Lachnospirales; family CAG-274; genus Gallispira. The sequence goes on from CANQVZ010000015.1 coordinate 16,570, forward strand.
GTCCGTGGAATTGTTGTCATATACATAGACTACAGCCTCGGGCAGTATTCTTTTGAAGTCCTCGACTACCTTTTTTATGGTCTTGCTCTCATTGTAGCAAGGCACTAAAACTGCAATTTTGTCCATAGTTAAATCTCCTTTGCATTAAAGCCAGAACTGTATCGCCGAGGCGATAGTCCAATAGGTTTCGGGGTTGTTGTCAAAGGGTGAATATATCCTTATTGCCATCAACAGACCTGCGGATATGAGCAGCGATATGATAAAGCAAGCGGATATACATACATTTAAAACATTTCCGTATTCTCTGCCCTTATATTTGCGATATGCGGTAAATATGACTATTATTGCCGCAAGCATTGCCATCCAGCAAAAATCTATTTCATATCTGGAAAGTATGCCTGCCATTACGGAATCAACTCCCGCAATGATGAGTGTAAACGCAATGAGCATGAGCACAACATAGTAAAGCTTGTCTGCCTTAAGCTCCTTTTTGAGCTTTGGGAGCAGCAAAAGCGCAAGTGTTATGGGCGCAATGAAGAGTATGCCGCCGAAGCTGCCCTCGCTTATTGTGGTGCCCATAAAGCCCGTGGTGCCGTTTACGCCTGTGAGATAGGGGAATTTGCCCTCAAAGGCTATAGGCTGAAGTATATATGAGAATATTCCCTGCATAAATCTGCCAGGCATAAAGCCTCTAGCCGTCATATCGTTTGTGGTAAGGTTATAGTTTGCGCCAAAGTCAAATATAGAACCAAACCTTGCATAGTTATACCAGAACATAAACAAGGCAAACACAGCTATGGGCAGAGCAAAGCACACGCTCTGCTTTATGCTGTTTTTTGAAAAAAGCTTTTTGTCCTTGAATACCGCATTCCAAAATATGGGTATTGCCAAAAATATGACCAAAAGCTGCTGAGGTCTTGAGCCCGCTATAAGCGCAATAAAAAGAGAGCCTAAAAATAATCTTGGCGAGCTGAGCCTATAGCCGTCTTCGGTGGGCTTGAATGCGCTTAACCAGCAGTAAAGCCCCGATATTGCAAGCGTAAGCGCCGTAAATATGGGCAGAGTGTAAAGATCGGGCCATGCCACTATAAACACGCTGCACGCTCCGCCTACAAAAAGAGTGGATAGCATTAGATAGAGCAACAGCGGTATGCTGTCGTCCTCATCCGATATGAACCGCCTTGCAAGCGTATATATGAGTATATAGCTCATAATTATAAATATAGGCACTATGAACACTATACAATTCTGAGGAACGATATCCCCAATTCCCAGCAGCTTAGCGGGGATGTTGAACAAAACAGCGGGGACTATGCCGAAATATACATAGTATTTGCCGTCGTAATATGCATGGTCCCATGCAAAATAAACGCCTTTTTCGCCTCTTGCCGCAGGATCATAGGGATTTTCCATATCCGCCATTTTGGGATCGGGCTCCTCGTTCAGATAAAAATGACCGTCCAAGAGAGCCTCCGCAAGCTCATTATACTGCTTTTGATGTTCTACCGTCATATAGACATAATACGGATTTATATAGCAGCACGAAAACATTATGACAAACTGCGTCAATACGACCAGACCTATGATAAGCTTTTGCTTTTTGCTCTTAAAATCAAGCTTATAACGATAAAGCCTTGAACCGGGTCTTACGATATAGCAGAGTATTCCGAACAAGAACAACAACAATACACGAATGATGCTGAAATGAAAGGGAACGCATTTGTTTATGGCTATACTGTTTATATCGTAGCTTTTGTTTTCAACATCGTTGAATATTATAATAAGCTTATGAGATTCTCCGCTTAAATTAAGGGGTATATATTTTGTCCTGTCAACGGTCGAAACTATAAAACGCTCCGGCATATCTATACCGTTGCTGTTGCCCGCATCGTCTATATTTATCTTTACTTTTATTCTCTTATCGTATTCAAAGGTCTTTATGTCATAATAGCTGGGGTCCTCCGGCAGCTCGCCCTTCTTTTCCATATTTATATAGACATTTTTGACCTTTGCATCGATGTTGTTGAATGTCATCTTTGCGCCGTTGGAATTAAACTTGAATTCATTGCCGCCTATATATTCTATGGATTCATCCATATCGGGATTTTTGAGGTTTACGGTGGCATAGCCTAAGCTCTGATAAAATCTGAAATTAAAAAGTGTAAGCTCCAAAAAAACAACAAGAATTAGCCAATATACGACCAGCAGCTTTTTATTGCCGTTTATAAGCTTAACAATTTTTTTCATAAGAATTATCTCCTTTGTCTGCGTGATTTTTTATTATATCTGACCTAAAGCATTATCAGACGGTGCACTCGCTGTGCCTTGTGACATGGCAGCTTATGTTGACCGCAAGCGGAAGTCCCGCTATATGCGTTGCATATGTTTCTATGTTCAGTCCCAGAACCGTGGTGTTTCCGCCAAGTCCCTGCGGTCCTATGCCGAGCCTATTGGCCCTTTCCAGAAGCTCGTCCTCTATCTGCCTTATATGCTCCTTGTCGGAGTGAGAACCCACGGGTCTTAAAAGCGCTCTCTTGGCAAGCTCGGCGCAAAGCTCGAAGTTTCCGCCTATGCCCACGCCCACTATCATAGGCGGACAGGGATTGGGACCCGCCTTTTCTATGCAGTCCAAAACGGCATTTTTGACTCCCTCCACGCCGTCCGAGGGCTTGAGCATATATATTCTGCTCATATTTTCACTGCCGAAGCCCTTGGGCGCTATTTCTATATGCACCTTATCGCCCTCTGCTATGTTGTAATGTATCACGGCGGGGGTGTTGTCGCCCGTGTTCACCCTCAAAAGGGGGTCGGAAACAACGGACTTTCTGAGATAGCCCTCCTTGTAGCCGAGTCTTACGCCCTCGTTTACGGCATCGGAAAGCGAACCGCCCGTGAAATGTACATCCTGCCCTATATCCATGAATACGACAGCCATGCCCGTATCCTGACAAATGGGCTTCATCTTGGCTGCGGCAAGGTCTGCATTTTCAATAAGCTGTGAAAGTATATTCTTTCCCACATCGGAGCATTCCTCCGCCTGCGCCTTCTTTATGGCGCCGTAAACATCGGCATTAAGACAGCAGTTTGCCTTTATGCACATTTCCTTTACGGCATCTCTCACAAGAGCAACATCTATTTCTCTCATAGTTTTCTCCTATTTTGAATGTAAAAAATTTATAACTTATTCTGCGCATAGTTATACATAATGATTATATCATATAAAAAGGCTATATTCAATATTTATTTTGCTGTGATGCCCGACACAATGTTTTTGTTTTCAATTATTTAACACTTGCATACGCAAAAAGCACTTGACACGGCGCTGTCATTGTGTTATTATGTTTACATCAATAGGGTAACACTATGATAAGGAGCAGTAAGCTGCGGCGGGATTTCAAGAGAGTCGGCGGACGGTGCGAGCCGATATTTCCATGCAGCCGAACTCGCCTTTGAGTGGCTGTGCTGAAATTTATTAAAGTAGGTGCAGACGGAGGCTCACCGATAGAGGAGCAGGGTATCGGTCATACCTGTACCCGGAAAGAGTGCATTGCTTCGGCAATGAATTAGAGTGGTACCACGGAGTATTTTCAGCCTTCGTCTCTTGCAGACAGAGGCTTTTTTTATTGCAAAATGCTCCTTTATTGATAAAGGCACAGTAAAAAAAGGGATTATCTGAAAGGAGAAAAAAACTATGAATTTCAATCGTTACAAGCAGTTTCCGCCCGTTAACCTGCCCGACAGACAGTGGCCTAACAAGGTGATCGAAAAGGCGCCCATATGGTGCAGCGTTGACTTAAGAGACGGCAATCAGGCGCTCGAAAAGCCCATGAATCTGACGCAGAAGATAAACTTCTTCAAGTATCTTGTAGACCTCGGCTTTAAGGAAATAGAGGTAGGCTTTCCCGCGGCAAGCGACACGGAATATATGTTCTGCCGCACTCTTATAGAGCAGAACCTCATACCCGAGGATGTTACAATACAGGTGCTCACACAGGCAAGAGAGCACATAATAAGAAAGACCTACGAGGCGCTCGAGGGCGTGCATAAGGCAATTGTACATCTCTATAACTCTACCTCCACTCTCCAGAGAGAGGTGGTATTCGCAAAGTCAAGAGACGAAATAAAGCAGCTTGCCGTAGACGGCGCAAAGCTTGTGTATGACCTTGCGGAGCAGTACGGCAGGGACAGATTTCTGTTTGAATACTCTCCGGAGAGCTTTTCGGGCACGGAGCTTGACTATGCCGTGGAGATATCGGACGCCGTTATAGATGTGTGGGAGCCTACTCCCGAAAAGAAGGTCATACTTAACCTGCCCAACACCGTTGAAATGGCAACGCCCAATGTATATGCCGACCAGATAGAATATGTTTGCCGCAACATAAAGAACAGAGAAAACATAGTGATAAGCATTCATCCGCACAACGACAGAGGCTGTGCCGTGGCTGCGAGCGAGCTGGGCATAATGGCAGGCGCTGACAGAGTTGAGGGTACGCTTTTCGGCAACGGAGAGAGAACGGGAAACGCCGACATAATGGTGATGGCGCTCAATATGTTCTCACAGGGCGTAGACCCCGAGCTTGACTTCAGCAACATGAACGAGGCTATAAATATATACGAGGAGTCTACGGGACTTGATGTTCACCCGAGACACCCCTATGCGGGAGATCTTGTTTACACAGCCTTTTCGGGCTCTCATCAGGACGCCATAAAGAAGGGCATGGCAAAGATGATAGAGCATCCCGACAGGTGGGAGGTACCCTATCTGCCTATCGATCCTCTCGACGTGGGCAGGAATTACGACCCTATAATAAGGATAAATTCGCAGTCCGGCAAGGGCGGAGTGGCATATGTGCTTGAAACAAACTACGGTCTGCACATACCCAAGCTCATGCAGCAGGACTTCGGACCAAAGGTAACGCAGGCGTCCGTGGACAAGGACAGAGAGCTTTCAAAGGAAGAAATATACGACCTCTTTATGGACACCTACTATGTAAAGGAACCGCTTTCGGTGGTATATTACACGGAGCACAGCTCGGCAGACTTCGTAGAGCTTGACTGCGAGATAATGTACAGAGGCGAAAATATGCACATAAGCGGCGAGGGCAACGGTATCGTGGACGCCTTCTGCAAGGCTATAATGGATAAATTTGATGTTCACTTTGACATTTCCGACTATTCGCAGCACTCGCTGTCATTCGGCAACAAGTCAAAGGCAATATCATATGTTCAGGTGTATGACTGCAACAAGAAGTCCCGCTTTGCCGTGGGCATAAGCTCAAATACCGCAAAAAGCTCCATAAGAGCCATAGCAAGCGCCATAAACCAGTTCAAAAAAATATAATTAAGTATATACTGTTATTTCATGGGACACAATAGCCTTAAAGGAGGTTATTGCTATGGAAATGTTAAAGGTTTCGGCAGTGTCACAGCCCAAATCTGTGGCAGGCGCTATTGCGGCGATCTTAAGAAACAACGATGATGTGGAGATACAGACCATAGGCGCGGGAGCCGTCAATCAGGCGGTAAAGGCAGTAGCTATTGCCAGGGGCTATGTTGCGCCTAACGGCATAGACGTGGTGTGTATACCCGCTTTCACGCAGTCGGAGATAAGCGGGGAAATAAAAACGGGCATAAAGCTCGAAATTGTCAGAAGATAAAGTGTTTATTATGCTGTCGGTTTTAAATCGGCAGCATAATATATATCGGGGGGGGTGATATTATGGGCGACATAATAGTCGGCGGTATAATATTCATTTTGGTGCTGCTTGCGCTACGAAGCTATCTCAAGCAGAGGAAAGGCGGAGGCTGCGGCTGTGGCTGCGAGGGCTGTGAAAAAAGCTGCGCCTACAGAAAGAATGACGAAAAGTAAAATTCTGTAAATTTTTAAATTTAATACTTTACAAATACCTCAAAAGATATTATAATAATAGAGATTTCTATATGAAAACACTATAGGAGGGACAGTAGCGCCGTTTCGACCCAAAAGAGAGCCGGGGCAAGGTGGAAGCCCGACGGAGCAGACGGCTGTGAAGATCACCCTTTCTGTGGCATACCGAAAGCAGAGCAAGTAGGCTATGACGAATTGTCCGCGTTAAGGACTCAATGAGAGGACACGGAAATGCCGTGTCAATTCAGGTGGTACCACGCTGCTGCGTCCTGTCGGGCGAAGCGGTTTTTTTATTTTTTTAAGCTTTGAAAGGAGAATTTACCTATGTATGAAAAGGTAAGTACCAACCTCAACTTTGTTGAGAGAGAAAAGGAGATACTGGATTTCTGGAAAAAGAACGATATTTTTTCGGAATCGGTAAAGGCAAGGGAGAACTGCCCCGTTTTCACATTCTATGACGGACCTCCCACAGCCAACGGCAAGCCGCATATAGGTCATATTCTGACAAGAGTTATAAAGGACCTCATCCCCCGTTACAAGACTATGAAGGGCTATAAGGTGCTCAGAAAAGCAGGCTGGGACACTCACGGTCTCCCCGTTGAGCTGGAGGTCGAGAAGCAGCTTGGCATAAGCGGCAAGCCTCAGATTGAGGACTATGGCGTTGAGCCGTTTATAAAGAAGTGTAAGGACTCCGTGTTCACATACGAGAGCCTTTGGAGAGAGATGAGCGACAGAGTCGGCTTCTGGGCTGACATGGACAACCCCTATGTCACCTATCACAACGACTACATCGAGTCCGTGTGGTGGGCAATAAAGAAAATCTGGGACAAGGGACTTCTCTACAAGGGTCACAAGATAGTGCCCTACTGCCCGCGCTGCGGCACCGCGCTTTCGTCACACGAGGTGGCTCAGGGCTATAAGAATGTAAAAGAGACCTCATGTATAGCAAGGTTCAAGGTGATAGGCGAGGACAACACATATTTCCTTGCATGGACAACTACCCCCTGGACGCTGCCCTCAAATGTTGCGCTTTGCGTAAACAAGAGAGAAAACTATTCAAAGGTAAAGGCTTCGGACGGTCATATATATATCATGGCAGAAGCCCTGCTTGACGACATAGTAAAGGAATACGAGGTAATAGAAACATACACGGGTCAGGACCTTGTGGGAATAGACTACGAGCCGTTATTCCCCTACGCAAAGCCCGACAAAAAAGCCTTCTTCGTGACCGAGGACGACTATGTAACTCTTACCGACGGTACGGGTATAGTACACATTTCGCCCGCCTTCGGTGAGGACGACGCGCGCGTGGGCAGACGCTTTGACCTGCCCTTTGTTCAGCTTGTAAACGACCAGGGCTGTTTCACAGACGAGGTGGAGGGTCTTGCGGGAGTATTCGTAAAGGACGGCGACAAGGAGATCTTAAAGCGCCTCGAGGATAGCGGAAAGCTCTACGCGGCTATCCCCTTTGAGCACGACTATCCCTTCTGCTGGAGATGCGACACCCCGCTTCTCTACTATGCAAGAGATACATGGTTCATAGAGATGACAAAGGTAAGGGACAACCTCTTAAAGAACAACAACACCGTAAATTGGATGCCCGAGAACATAAAGACGGGGCGTTTCGGAAACTTCCTCGAAAATGTAATAGACTGGGGACTTTCAAGAGAGAGATACTGGGGTACTCCCCTGCCGATATGGGAATGCAAGTGCGGTCACAGACACGCCATAGGCTCCATAGAGGAATTAAAGAGCATGAGCGACAACTGCCCCGACGATATAGAGCTTCACAAGCCGTATATTGACGCTGTTGAGCTCAACTGTCCCGAATGCGGCGGCAAGATGCACAGAGTGAGCGAGGTCATCGACTGCTGGTTCGATTCCGGCTCAATGCCCTTTGCGCAGTGGCACTATCCCTTTGAGAACAAGGAAATATTCGACGAGAACTATCCCGCCGACTTTATATCCGAGGCTATAGACCAGACAAGAGGCTGGTTCTACACACTCATGGCTATATCTACGCTTATATTTGACAAGAGCCCCTACAAGAATGTAATAGTGCTCGGTCATGTACAGGACAGAGAGGGCAGAAAGATGTCAAAGCACCTCGGAAATGTTGTGGATCCGTGGAGCGTGCTGGACAATCAGGGCGCAGACGCCGTGAGATGGTATTTCTACGCCAACTCCGCACCATGGCTGCCCAACAGATTTGACGACAAGGCTGTGAACGAGTATCAGAGGAAATTCATGGGTACTCTCTGGAATACCTACGCCTTCTATGTCCTCTATGCCAACATAGACGATTTTGATCCACTCAAGTACACGCTTGACTATTCAAAGCTTGCGCCTATGGACAAGTGGGTGCTTTCAAAGCTCAATTCGCTCATCAGGTTTGTGGACAAGTCGCTTGACGAATACAAGATAACCGAAGCCGCAAGAGCTATGGCGGACTTTGTTGACGAGCTTTCAAACTGGTATGTAAGACGCTCCAGAGAGAGATTCTGGGCAAAGGGCATGGAGCAGGACAAGATAAACGCTTACATGACGCTCTACACCGTGCTCACAAGCATGGCTAAGCTTTCGGCGCCCTTCACGCCGTTTATGGCAGAGAGCATCTATCAGAATCTTGTAGCGGGGCTTGACAAGACTGCGCCCAAGTCGGTGCATCTTTGCGACTTCCCCGTTTGCGATGAGAGCATGATAGACGACAAGCTCGAGGTCAATATGGAGCTTGTGCTTTCGATAGTCGTTGCGGGCAGAGCCGCAAGAAATACATCGGGCATAAAGAACAGACAGCCCATAGGCGATATGTATGTTCAGTCCGACAGAAGGCTCGACCCCGAGTACTACGACATCATACTTGACGAGCTGAATGTAAAGAACATAGAATTTGTGGACGACGCTTCAAGGTTCACAAGCTACAGCTTCAAGCCCCAGCTCAGAACGCTCGGCAAACGCTACGGCAAGCTTGTGCCCGCTATAGGCGAATATCTCAAAAATGCCGACGGCAACGCTCTTATGTCGGAGCTTAAGGCAAACGGCGTTATAAAATTCAATGTCGAAGGTACGGATATAGAACTTGCGGAGGAGGATGTGCTCACGGAGACCGCTCAGGCAGACGGCTATGTTGCCGAAAGCGATAAGTACGCGACCGTGGTCCTCAGCACAAATCTTACCGATGAGCTTATAGAGGAAGGCTTTGTGAGAGAGCTGGTATCCAAGATACAGACAATGAGAAAGGATGCGGGCTTTGAGGTGCTCGACAGGATAAAGGTATATCACGACGGCAACGAAAGGATAGCCGAGATATTCTCTAACAATAAAGAAGCCATTTCGACAGATGTCCTTGCAGACGACATATGCGCAGGCAAGCCTGACATAAGCAAGGAATGGAATATAAACGGCGAAAAGGTAACGCTTGGCGTTGAGAAAATAGGATAATGTAAAGTGCAATAAAAAAAACAGGCTTTATGCCTGTTTTTTTATTCCTCGTCCTCTTCCTCATAGTCGTATTCGTAATCCTCATATTCCTCGTCATCCTCCAATATCTCATCGATAGCGGAAACGACGGTTTCAAACTCCTCATCGGAGTCTATATTCAAAAGCTCGAAGCCGTCCTCGTTTTCATCTGTCTCGACATACTCATATACGAAGGAATCCTCGCCGTCCTCGGAAAGAAGGGCTATATATTCCTTGCCCTCGTAATCGTCCACCTCAAATATGCCGAGCACCATACATCTTACCTCGGTATTGTCCTCCAACATAAGCGTCATATACTGCATTTCGTGTTCGTGGTCATGCTCATGGTCATGTCCGCAGCCGTCCGTGTGTTCGTGAATATCCACCATAATATTTGCCTCCTTTTTTTGTTTATATTTTTGATTATATCAAAGGGCAGCTAAAAATACAATACCCTTTTATTCCTTAACTATGCTTATGTTGTTCCACTGCTCGTCGTTCTTTTCGACAACCATATCGCCCTGCCATATATTGCTCTGGTCGGTATATATCTCCTGCTTTTTCTCGTTTATATATTGCTCCCTTATCTGAGGCTCTATGCTCTCCAAAGGACTGCTCACAGCGTCGGAGATGTAGAATATATGGCTGCCGTCGGTATCCTCCACAAGGAAACAATCGCCCTTGTTGTGGCTGTATATCTGCCTTAAGGTATTTTCGGTGTAAAGGCTGGCGTCAAGCTTGCCCGGCTCCGCAGAGCTCTGGGGAGATATCTCCTTGAGCACGGTGTCAAAGGGAGTGCCTGCCATTATGCGGCTATAGGCGTTCTGCGCAAGCTTTTTGTTGGCGTCGCCTTCTATATCGGGCTGTATGAATATTTCCTTTATCATATAATCCGTGAAGTCCGACTTGTGCTCGGAATAGTATTTGTTGAGATATTCTCCGAACTCCGCCTCGTTTACGGTGTAGCTGTCGGTCACATAGTTGTACACCTTCTGCTGGAGCATGACCTCCTCCATTATGGAGCGTATCTTGTCTATGTTGAGGTCAAGGGCTGTGAGGTCCTCGCTCTTGAATTCCTTAATGAGCTCCTCTGCCCTTTTCTGCGCCTCCGCCTTTTCGTTTTCGTCAAGGCTTATGCCCAGCTCCTTTGTCTTTTTTACGGCTGTCTTGACCATCACCAATGTATTTACCGCATTCTGCTTGGCTATCTCCTCGGCGCTCACGCCCTCGAAATCGGCGCCCCATATGTCGGTGCCGCCCTGCTCCTCAAAGCTCTTTTTCTGCTCCATGAGGTACACAAGGTATTCGCCGCGGCTTATTTTGTCGCTGCCTATTTTTACGACATAGCTGTCCGAAATACAACCCGTCATAAGCAAAAGCGCTAATATTAAACAAAAAACTTTTCTCATAACATATCACCCTGCCGAAAAACTGATATTTTTTCACTATAAGTATAATATATTATGCCTTTTTATTCAATATATTTGAACAATATGTAATATAAATGATAGAATTTGCTTGTAAAAATTTTTTTATGCTGATATAATCTAATTAGGAGTATATCCAAAGGAGGGTGAATAATATGAGATGTCCGTTCTGCGGAAAGCTTGACACAAAGGTCATAGACACAAGAACTATGGAGGAAAACACGGTCATAAGACGGCGCAGGTTCTGTGATGAGTGCGGAGGAAGGTTCACTACATACGAAAGGCTTGACACCATACCCCTGACCGTTATAAAATCGGACAACACAAGGGAGACCTTTGACAGGGATAAGCTGACAAGGGGAATACTCATAAGCTGCAGCAAGCGCCCCATAACACGAGAGCAGATAGACAGCATGGTGACGGATATAGAAAACACCATTTTGAACACTCTCAAAAAAGAGGTGGAGAGCAAGGAAATAGGCGAGATGGTAATGGAAAGGCTCAAGGAAGTGGACGAGGTGGCTTATGTAAGGTTTGCCTCGGTGTACAGACAGTTCACGGATGTGGACAACTTTATAACGGAGCTGGGCAAGCTTCTTAAGGATAAAAAATAACTTATTAATTTTAAACGGGCGGTATTATAAGTATGAGTTACATAAATGTACGCAAAGCAAATTGCAGAAATTGCTACAAGTGCCTTAAAAACTGCATTGTGAAGTCAATAAAATATGCCGATGAAAAGGTCGAGATAATAGAGGACGGCTGTATATTGTGCGGTCTTTGCATAACAAAGTGTCCGCAGAGGGCAAAAAGCGCCAACAACGACATAGAACCGATAAAGGAATATTTAAAGGACAAGGACACCGTAACGGCGGCAAGCCTCGATCCAAGCTATGTTTCCGCCTTTGGGAGCAGCACGGACGCCATTGCTCCCGCTCTCAAAGCCATGGGCTTTGACATAGTGGAGGAGAGCGCCATAGGCGCAGCCTGCGTTACCGAGGAATATCTGAGGCTTATAAAGGAGGGCGGCAGGGAAAATATTATTTCATCCGCCTGCCCCACCGTGAATATGTATATACAAAAGTATTATCCCGAGCTTGCGGGCTGCCTTGCTCCCGTCATGTCGCCCGCTCTTGCGCACGGCAAGGCAATAAAGGAGGAGCATGGCAAGGATGTAAAGGTGATACACATAACGCCCTGCCTTTCAAGGATAAAGGAATGCGCCGAAAGCCCCTATGTGGACGGCGTTATAACATATGACGCGCTTATGAAGCAGTTTTACGAGGAGGGCATAACACTCTCCGAATACACCGACAGCAAGGAGGGCTTTGACAAAAAGGCGGGCTATTCCTGCATATATCCCATTGTGGACGGCATAGTGTACGATCTCCAGAAAAAATATGGCAAAAACGACGGCACGGAGTGTATAGAGGGCTACGATATGCTTTCGGTAAGCGGCGTAAGCAGCATTAAAAAGTTGCTGGACGAAATGAAAAAGGGCAATATAAAAAATGCCTTTATAGAAGCCTCGGCTTGCAGCGGCGGCTGTGTGAGCGGACCATTTATGCCCCTTATGCGTTCATCCGTGTACAGGGCAAGGTTTGCCGTAAAGAAATATGCCGACAAGGCGGAGGAGACCGTCAGAACAAGCATAAAGGACATAAGCACGGAATACAAGGCGGAGCCGATAAAGGAGGATATGCCGAGCGAGGAGGAAATAAGAGCCATACTCGCTCAAATAGGCAAGTATTCAAGAGCGCAGGAGCTCAACTGCGGCAGCTGCGGTTATTCCACCTGCCGTGAAAAGGCCATAGCCGTGTATCAGAACAAAACGGAGCTTTATCTCTGTATGCCCTACATGACGGACATAAATCAGGCTATGAGTAATGTTACACTCAGCCTCACGCCCAACTACATAATTGCCGTTGACAGCGATATGCACATAAAGGAATTCAATGTAGCAGCGCAGAAGCTTTTCGGCATTTCAAGGGCAAAGGCGCTCAATAAAAAGCTTTCGGAGCTCATAGACACAAGCGACTTTGAAAATGTCATAAATACTCACACCAACATATACGACAAGAAGGTGTCATATCCCAAGCTGGGCATAATAACGGAGCAGACGATCGTATATGCCGAGGAAAGGAACATGGCGATAGCCATAATAAAGGATGTGACGCAGGAGCACAAGGACAGGAAGGCTCTCTACACAAGGAAAAAGGAATCCGTGAGCATGGCTCAGAAGGTAATAGACAAGCAGATGGTAGTGGCTCAGCAGATAGCCAGTCTGCTGGGAGAAACAACAGCCGAAACTAAGGTAACTCTCAATAAGCTTAAAAATTTGATAGACGCAGAGGAAATGAACAATGGCTGAGGTTTATGTTGACGCGGCATACAAATGTCTTACAAAATATGAGGAAGAGCTATGCGGTGACAATGTGGAGATAGTCAGGGATGACAAAAGAGTGATAGTGGTACTTTCGGACGGTCTGGGAAGCGGAGTGAAGGCAAACATACTCTCTACCCTCACGGCAAAGATAATATCCACTATGCTAAGAGAGGGCTCCACAATAGAGGACACCGTGGACACCATAGGTCACACTCTGCCCATATGCAATGTCAGAAAGGTGGCTTATTCCACATTTATAATACTCGAAATAGACTACGAGGGCAACGCCTATCTTGTGGAGTTCGATTCGCCGGGCTGTATATTCGTGAGAAATTCAAAGCCCGTGGATATAAAATACAAGCAGAGAAAGGTCGCAGGCAAGAAAATAAGAGAGGCGCATTTCAGCGTTGAACCCGATGATGTGCTCATGCTCATGAGTGACGGCGTTATATATGCGGGCATAGGCAGTGTATTAAGCCTCGGCTGGGGCTGGGAGCACGTGTGCAGCTTTGTGGCGGACAGGACAGATAAAAGCATTAGCTCGGCAAGGCTTGCCAATATATTGAGCGAGACCTGTGACAAGCTTTATATGAAAAGACCCGGAGACGACACAACGGTGGCTGCTGTAAGGATAGTGCCCAAAAAGGAGCTCAGCCTCTACAGCGGGCCGCCCATTGACGAAAAGGACGACGAAAGAGTAGTAAAGGACTTTATGCAGACCGAAGGCAAAAAGATAGTATGCGGAGGAAGCTCGGCGACCATAGTCAGCCGTGTGCTGGACAGACCGCTTTCGCCGAGCCTCGAATACATAGATCCCGACATACCGCCCACGGCGGAGATACCCGGCATAGACCTTGTGACGGAGGGCGTTATAACGCTAAAAAGAACGGTGGATATAATAAAGGAGTATATGAAGGATCCCACGGACAGCGCCATACTCGAAAGACTGGACAAGAAAAACGGCGCATCGGTCATGGCAAAGCTCTTGATCGAGGAATGCACTCATTTCAATATGTTTGTGGGACAGAAAATAAATCCCGCACATCAGAATCCCGACCTGCCCGTCGACCTGAGCATAAAGCTCATGATAATGGACGAGCTGTACAAGCTTATGAAAAAAGCGGGTAAAGTAGTGACAAGACAGTTCTATTGATACAAAAAAATTTTTCGGAGGTTTATTATATGGAGCAAATAACAGATGTAAACCAAATCAAAAATGCAGTGCTTTACAAGATAGCGGAATACACCTACGAGGGCACTCTCGAAGAAAAATACGAGCACATACCCTATGAGATAACGGATCCCATAGAGCCTACATTCAGATGCTGCGTATACAGAGAAAGAGAGATACTCAGGCAGAGAGTGAGGCTTGCAATGGGACGACTGCCCTCTGAGCTTCACTACCGCAAGACCGACAACACCCAGATAGTACACGTTATGCTTGCCGCCTGCGAGGGCTGCCCCATCGACAGGATAACGGTTACAAACAACTGCCAGAACTGTCTGGCAAAGAGGTGCATGAAGGCGTGCAGGTTTGACGCCATAATACACACTCCCAACGGAGCATATATAGACAAGACAAAGTGCAAGAACTGCGGAGCCTGCGCCAAGGCCTGTCCCTACAATGCCATAGTGGACATTGAAAGACCCTGCATAAAGGCTTGCCCTGTCGGCGCCGTGGATATGGACGAGCACGATCTTGCCAAGATAGATGAGGACAAATGCATAAACTGTGGTCAGTGCGTGTCAAAATGCCCCTTCGGAGCTATAGGCGCAGCTTCCATGATGACCAATGTAATAAACTCCATACTTCACAATCCCGAACATACATATGCCATGATAGCGCCGTCCATAGAGGGACAGTTCGGCACGGCTACGATACCTCAGCTCAAAAAAGCCATAATAGATCTTGGCTTCAAGGATTGCTACGAGGTGGCTCTCGGAGGCGATGCCGTGGCATGGAGCGAGGCGGAGGAGCTTATAGAAAATATCAAAAACGGCAACAAAATGACGACCTCCTGCTGTCCTGCCTTTTACAATATGATAATGAAGCACTATCCCGAGGTAAAGGACAAAATGTCCACAACGGGCTCGCCCATGATAGCCTCGGCAAAGGCGATAAGGGCGAAGGATCCGCTTGCGGAGGTAGTATTCATAGGTCCCTGCATAGCCAAGAAGAACGAGGTCGTGGCAAGATATCTGGGAGAGATATCCGCTGCAATGACGCTCGACGAGCTTGCAGCCATGTTTGCCGTAAAGAAGATAGATCCCGAAAGCTATGACGGCGGCGAACAGCTGGCTACGCGCTACGGCAAGGGCTTTGCAAGAAGCGGAGGCGTATCGGCAGCCGTAATGAAGGTAGTCGAGGAAAAGGGCTCGGAGCTCAAGCCCAAGGTAAAGGTGTGCAACGGAGCCGCAGAGTGCAAGATAGCGCTTCAGATGCTCAAGCTGGGCAGACTGAACGAGGACATTATAGAGGGTATGGCGTGCGAGGGAGGCTGTGTGAACGGACCTATGCGCCGTTATGACCTCATAGACAGCAAAAAGGTATTCGACAAGAATGTGAATGTGGACAATACCGAGATAATAAACACCTGCAAGGAAAACGGCTACGGAGAACTGAATATACACGTGCATAGGAGAGGATAAAAGGAGCGCTGAAAGGCGTTCTTTTTTTGTCGATAAACACCTGCTGCATAAAATTTTTGTGGGCGAGCAACTCATGCTCAAAACATAAAAAATAATACTACCTCGCCCTTGTATGAGAATTTGTAATGTATATTATGACAAAATTGTATATATAATTGCTATAATTCAAGGGGGTAAATTGTTGAAAGTTACAGAAATTTTCAAAACGCCCGCCTACGGCTTGCATACGCGCTTTATATGCGGTATAATGGATTTATTATTTTTTAAGGAGGAAGAAACAATGAATGTATGGACAGTGCTTGCCTTTGTGCTCTATCTTGTCATGATGATAGCAATAGGCGTTGCATTTTCAAGGAAATCAAACAACATGAGCGATTATTTCCTCGGCGGAAGAGGAATGAACAGCTGGCTCACGGCTCTTTCGGCTCAGGCTTCGGATATGTCAAGCTGGCTTTTGATGGGTCTGCCGGGCGCAGTATATCTTTCGGGTCTCGGCGATGCGTGGATAGCAATAGGTCTTGGCGTGGGTACTTATCTCAACTGGCTCTTTGTGGCAAAGAGGCTCAGGAAATATTCGACGGTGGCAAACGACTCCATCACAATACCCGAATTTTTCCAGAACAGATTTAACTCACAGGGTTCTGCCCTCAAGGTAGCCTGCGCGGTTATAATATTTATATTTTTCCTGGTATACACGGCTTCGAGCTTCAACGCTGCCGCAAAGCTTCTCAACACAGTTTTCGGCGTAGACTACAAGATAGGTCTTTCGATAGGCGTTGTTGTAATAATGGTATATACCTTCCTCGGCGGTTACTTTGCCGTTGTATGGACTGACTTTATACAGGGTATGCTTATGTTTTTCGCACTTCTCATAGTGCCCATAATAGCATACGCCATAGTCAGCGCGGACTTCAGCTCCACAATACAGAACATACCGGGCAATCCCCACTATATGAATCTCTTTATAGGCGCGGACGGAAAGCCCTACAGCTGGCAGTACATAGCTTCAAATGCAGGCTGGGGCTTAGGCTACTTCGGTATGCCCCATATTCTTGTAAGATTTATGTCGATAAAGAGCTCGGATATGATAAGAAAGTCCAGAATAATAGCTACCGTTTGGGTTGCTGTAACGCTTGTGGCTTCTGTTTTCACGGCTGTTACGGGCTATGTTTATATGTCAACAACGGGCATGGAATTATTCACGGACGCAGCAGGCTCCGAAACGATATTTATGCTCCTTGTTCAGAAGCTCACACCCGGCTTCATAGCGGGTATTCTTCTCTGCGCGATAGTTGCCGCAATAATGTCAACATCGGATTCGCAGATGCTCGTTACGGCTTCGGCAGTTTCAAACGATATATACAAGAGCGTTATAAACAAGAAGGCAAGCGACAAGCAGCTCCTGCTTTTAAGCCGTGTGGCAATAATCGCGGTAGCCGTTATAGCCTACTTCCTTGCTCTTAATCCCGACAACTCCGTAATGAGCCTTGTAAGCTATGCTTGGGCAGGTCTTGGCGCAGCCTTCGGTCCTGCGGTGCTCCTGAGCCTCTTCTGGAAGAGAATGACGATGTCTGGCGCTCTTGCGGGCATAATATCGGGCGGTGTCGGCGTGCTTGTGTGGAACACCTTCCTCACCTCCACAAGCCCCATATTCGGCACAAAATTTATGATAGCAGATACTCAGCTCTATGAGCTCGTTCCCGCTTTCGTACTCTCATTCGTATGCATAGTGGTCGTATCTCTTGTAAGCCCCAAGCCCTCACAGAAAATACTTGACGACTTCGATAAGGTCAAGACTGTTGAGGTGTAATATATAAATAATTGATAAAAAGAAAAAAGCGGAGCCTGACGGCTTCGCTTTTTTTCTCCCTCACTCATCATTTTCATTCAGCCTCTCCCATTTTCTATCCACCCACTGTTGGAGGGAATTTGCTATATTGCTGTATTTTTCGCCTGCGAGGTGTTTTGTCCTGCCCATGGAGGCGAGGAAGTCCGTAACGGGGAGCTTATTTTTGGGCTTATAGGTTAGCCGTGTTTTGCCTCTTTCTATCTCATAGAGCGGGAAATAACAGCTTTCTATCGCCTTTCTTATTACCTCTCTTTCATATCTCGGCTCATCCTGCCAGTTGAGCGGACAGGCGGATATTGCCTTTATATATGCCAGACCGTAGTTGTCGGCATAATACTGTGCTTTTTTGGCTTTGACAATGAAGTCCTGCGGATTGCTCTCCGCAACGGTCGCAATGTAGTTTATTCCCGTAGCCTCAAAGAGGGCAGGGGTGTCCTTTGGCAGATAGGGCTTGCCGTCCTCGTTGGGTCCCAGATGGCTTGTGGCGCTCTTTGCGCCCGTGGGCGTGGTGTAGCTGTATTGATAGCCCGTGTTCATATATCCGCCGTTGTCGTACTCGAATATTATCATGCTGTGGTTCCTCACGGCTGCCGCAAGTGCAGATCCGAGTCCTATATCCATGCCTCCGTCACCGCTCACCATTATAAATGTTATCTTGCCCTCGGGTATCTCGCCGCGTCTTTGCCTCTCCTTATAGCCCTCCACTATACCGCTCAGAGTTGCCGCACCGTTCTGAAAGAGATTGTGCACATAGTTGGTGTTGAAAGCCGTGGTGGGATAGCCCGTTGTCACGACCATACCGCAGCCCGTGTGGAAAAGCATGACCACATTGCCCTCTATGCCCTTAAGCAGGAGATTTATATTGACGGGTATACCGCAGCCCGAACAGGCGCTGTGACCTGCCACAAGTCTTTTGGGCATTGCCGTGGCTTTTTTTAGGTTTATGCCCTTTACATCCACCTTGCCGTCGCTTTCTGTCACCTCATAGCCAAGCATGGAGTTCTTTTCCGTCACAGGCTCGAAGTACCTCTTGTTTTGTGTTTCCTTTCCCGTGTAAGCGCCGTAATAGTCCACGCTCTTTATATCCTTGCCTTCTTCAAGGCTTTTAAAGCCGAGCCTGAGCATATTTTCGGCGTCCTCGGCGTAAAATTCCTTTCCGCCCAGACCGAATATCCTTGTTATGACCTTTGTGTTTACATTATTTTCGTAGAACGCCGACTTTACCTCCGTTGAAAAATTGCCTCCGTCACCGTAGGAATCCTGCCTGTCGCCTATGACAACGGCTTTTGCGTTCCCGCAAGCCTCGGCTATTTCTTTTCCGAAGAACGGGCGTATAGCCTGAACTGTGACTGCGCCGACCTTAAGCTCCTCAAGACGGAGCTTGTCCACCGCCTCTCTTGTGGTGTCGAAGGCGGAGCCGAGCACAAGGAAGATGACATCTGCATCGTCGCTCATGTATTTATGCACGATGCCGTATTTTCTTCCGCTCATGCCCTCGAATTTTTCAAATTCCTCCGCAAGCAGATATTTGGCTTGTTTCATGGCTAGGCGCAGCTGATATTTGTTGTTTATTATGTCCGGCTCGTTCATGTAAGAGCCTATCGTGACGGGATTTTCGGGGTCTATGGCGGTGTAGGGCGCGTCATATGTGCCTATATAGTCCTTTACATCGCCGTCGTTTTCAAATACAAGCAGCTTCTTTTTCTGGTGACTTGTGAAAAAGCCGTCGTATGCCACTATCACGGGGAGCTTTATCCTCTCGGCAAGCCTTAGACCTATGAGGTTGAAGTCGTAAGCCTCCTGGTTGTCCTTTGCAAAGAGTATTATCCAGCCCGTGTTGAGCGCAAACATAATGTCGCTGTGGTCGCCCTTTATGCAAAGCGGAGCGGATACGGTACGGCAGGCGACATTCATCACCATGGGATATCTTGTGCCCGACTGCACGGGGAGCTGCTCCAAAGCATATAGCAGTCCGTTTGCGCTCGTGGCGTTTATTACCCTTGCGCCCGTGAGCGTGGCGCCGTAGCATATGCCCGCGGCGGAGTGCTCGCCCTCCGCAGCCACCATCACAGTGGATATGCTGCCCTTGCTTTTCATAAGGTCCATTCCCTCGGCTATCTGCGTTGAGGGCGTTATGGGATAATAGCCCATAACATGATAATCTATCTGTCTTGCCGCAATGCACACAGCCTCATTTGCGGACTTGAATTCGGATTTTTGTGTAAGCATAGTTTTCTCCTTTTCGGTAGTTGTCATCAGGTCATATTGTTGTAGCTCTCGCTGTCTACCCAGCTGTTTTCGCCTATCTCGGTGAAGCTGAAATCCTTGTCCTTAAGGTAGATATTGCCGATGTTGTCGTCGTATTCGCCTTCCTTTGCCTGCACAAGGGCGGCGGTGGGGCATATTTCCACACAGCGCAGACAGCCCTTGCAGTGGTAAAGATCCATGCCCATGTTTACGCCGTCCTTGAACTGGAACACCATGTCGGGACAGGTGGAATCACACAGGGCGCAGTCTATGCATTTTTCCCTTATGAAGTGGGGCAGAAAGCCCTCGCGGCAGCCCTGAAGGTCGTTTGTGACGGAGTTTGCAAACACTGTGTTCACACCGCCTATAGTGCCGTTGTCATAGCCCATGGCTCTTTGGGTGTCCTTGTATTTCTCAGCCTTGTATTTTGTATTCATTTCCTTCATCTCGGCTCTTGAATAGCCCATTTTGAGCGCCATCAGGTTGGAAGTGAGCTTGTCGGGATATCTTGCGCCCACGGTATTTTTGACTACCTCCTCGGCATATTCAAGGGGTATGAAGCCGCTTGCCTTTATCATTGCGCCAAGCATAACTATGTTGAGCCTTGCGCCGCACTCCACGGCTATGCCCATTGCGTCCAATATCCACAGCCTGCAAGAGGGGAGCTTTATTTTGTCCGCCGTTTCCTCAAACGAAAGGTCTGTGTTTATGACTACATCCGTGCTCTCGCTTATGCCCGCGAGTGTATTTTCCTTCTCGGCAAGCGAAAGCTTGAAAAGCGCCAGCAGATCGGGCTCTCTTACGGGAGCGTTTATCCTTATCTCGTCCTTTGAATAGCGTACATAGCCCTTCACGGGAGAACCCCTTTTTTCGGAGCCGTATGAGGCGAAGCTCTGCGCCTCCATGCCCATGTGTACCGCGCCTATCTCTCCCAGAAGCTTACCTATGAGGTTGGCGCCGAATCCGCCTATGCTTTCAATTCTTATCTCGTATTTTTCTCTGAGCATATAAAAAACCTCCAATCTTATACTGCTTAGTATAGCCGATCGGAGGTAAATTATTCTTATAAACGCAGGGCGCTGTCATATTTTAATTTGTCTGTCCAATATATATGCCGAATTCGTGCTCCGCAAATATCTGTGCCGCTTCGGGCGTGTCAAGATAGCTGTAGAGCGATTTTACCGAGTTTGAAGGCTCTGCTCCGTCCTCGTCATTTATGAGCGCAACGGAGTAAAGTACATCGGAGTTGAGGCTGTCGCGCGGAGCTTTTGTTATTATGCGCACCTTGTCGGCATTTGAAAGAGCGCCGCTCTCAAAGCATATGCCCACCTCGCTTTTGCCCTCCGCGACGGAATTTATGACCTCGTCGGAGTCCTCGAATGTGTTTGTTTTCATATTAAGCACCTGCTTGTAGACATTCAGGTTGATGAGTATTTCCCGTGCAAAGGAGCCGAGGGGCTCTGCCTCTCTTGCCATTGCAAGGCTTGACGCCTCGGTCACCGTGTCGAAGGATTTAACGGTGGTGTTTGAGTCGTAGCTCGTTATGAGCACAACATTGTCCGTGAGCAGAGGGAATGAATTTCCCGCTGTTATTATATTTTCCTTTTCAAGCGCTGCAAGCGGTTCCTTTGAGGAGGGTATGAATATGTCGCACCTTGCGCCGTCCTCTATTTTGCTCAAAAGACGGCTCGTGCTGCCGGAGGTTATGTCTATGTCCAAAAGGTTTTCCTCCTTGTAGCTCTCTATGACATCCTCAAGCGCTCCCGCAACCGAGGAATCCGCAAATATTCTTATTCTATGGTCGTCGGCATTGCTTGAACAGCCCGAAAGCATGAGAGCTGCGCAAAGCGCTATAAGAGCCTTTTTCATATTTATCACTCATTTCCAAGTATCTCGTCAAGTATCCTGTCCGCCGTCTCCGTCTTTGACATGAGGGGCAGCTCGACGGTCTTTTCTCTTGTTATTACAGTTACGGCGTTTGTGTCCGTGCCGAAGCCTGTGCCCTTGCCCGTAAGACTGTTGGCGGCTATCATATCGGCGTTTTTGTCCTCAAGCTTTTTCCTTGAGTTTTCTATAAGGTTTTCGGTCTCCATGCTGAAGCCGCATATATATTGATTTTTCTTGTGTTCGCCCAGATATTTCAATATATCCCTTGTCCTTTTGAGCTCTATGGACATATCGCCGTCGGATTTCTTCACCTTGTTTTCATATCTCACAGAGGGGGTGTAGTCGGCTACTGCGGCAGCCTTTATAACTATGTCGCAGTCGTCGAAGCGCTCCGCAACGGCATTGAACATATCCTCGGCGCTCTCCGTGCGTATCGTCTCCACAAACATGGGCGGTTCAACGCTCATGCTTCCGGCAACGAGCGTCACCTCCGCGCCTCTGAGCATAGCCTGTCTTGCAAGCGCACAGCCCATTTTGCCCGACGAATGGTTTGTTATAAATCTCACGGGGTCTATGCTCTCCATTGTTGCGCCTGCCGTCACGAGTACCCTTTTGCCCGTCATATCCTTTATGGGGTGGAGCTCTCTGTATATATATTCCGCTATTATTTCGGGCTCCGCCATTTTGCCCTTGCCCGTATCTCCGCAGGCAAGCAGACCCTCCTCAGGCTCTATGAATTTATAGCCCAGCTCGGCGAGCAGGGATATATTCCTCTGCACTATGGGATTTTCATACATATTTGTGTTCATGGCGGGGGCAATATATACGGGAGCTCTGCACGCCATAACGGTCGTGGAGAGCATATTGTCCGCTATGCCCGAAGCCAGCTTTCCTATTATATTGGCTGTCGCGGGAGCTATGACAACGATATCCGCCTTCTTTGCAAGCGAAATATGCTTTACATCGGGCGTGAAATCTCTGTCGAAGGTGTCGGTCACGCATTTGTTTCCCGTAAGCCTTTCAAATGTGAGGGGCGCAATGAACTCCGTTGCATTTTTGCTCATAATGACGTTTACATCATAGCCCGCCTTTGTCAGCTCGCGCGCAAGATATACCGATTTGTAAGAGGCTATGGAGCTTGTCACTCCCAAAAGTATCGACTGTGCCATATATTCTTTCCTCCGTGGTTTTATGGATATTTTAACATCATTATAATTTTTTGGCAATAGAAAATTATTATTTACGTATCAATAAAATATTTTTTGACCTTTCAGTTGTTCTGTAGGTGCTCGGTAAGCCTCCCTCACCGAAGGCGGTGGAAGGAGTATAATATTATTAGTTACGCATTCTCCCTCAGTCGCCCTGCGGGCGACAGCTCCCTCCTGGAGGGAGCCTTTCATGTCGTTCTTATTTAATGCGCCGTCGGTTTAAATTTGTTCTTTATTCTTCCTGTAGCCCAAGGGGGATATGCCCTTGCTCTTTTTAAAAACATCTCCGAAGTAATTGCTGTCGTTAAAGCCCGATTCATAGGCTATTTCCGTGACGGAAAGATTTGTTTCGAGCAATAGCTCGCTCGCTCTTTTTATCCTGAGATTCAGGAGGTATTCCTTAAAGCCGAAGCCCGTTACCTCCTTGAATTTTTTTGAAAAATATGTACTGCTCATGTTCACATACTCGGCTACCTCCGTAAGCCCCACATCCCTGCGGTAGTTTTCGACTATATATCTTGCCGCCCGCTGTATGTTTTCGTCTCCCGGAGAAAGCACATCTGCGCTAAGCTCGGATATGTCCCTGTTTTTTGAGTCAAAGAAGCTGCGCTTGTATCTCACAAGGAACACCATGAGGTCATAAAGGCAATTTTCCATAAGACCCTGTGAAAATTCGTCCGTGTGTCTTCTCTCGGTGTAGAGCTGCGATATCAGCCCTTCCACATATTCGCGCCTCTGTATGGGTATCGAAAAAATTCTGTGTCTGAGGCATTGCTCAAGCTCCTCCCTGCCATAT
Organism: uncultured Clostridia bacterium; assembly: GCA_947627425.1. Classification (GTDB taxonomy): domain Bacteria; phylum Bacillota; class Clostridia; order Lachnospirales; family CAG-274; genus Gallispira. Next base: position 40,365 of record CANQVZ010000015.1, read on the forward strand.
TCGTCTATAAATCTTTTTATGTGCTTGTCGTCAAAGAGCACATAGGCTCTTTCGTTCAGCTTGTCGGAGCTGTATGTGGTCCTGTGCATGGCGTTTTTGTCTATGAAAACAAGGTCGCCCTTTGAAATGTTGTAAATATCGCTCTCTATAAAGAATTTGCGGCTGCCCGACACAAGATAATATATCTCGTAAACGGGATGCACATGAGCGTTAGGCATATTGTAAAATCTGCCCTGTCTGTCCATGCTCACCTCTATATTGCAGTAATCGGTCCTCTCCATATTTTCACCGCCTTAAAATATCTGTAATTTCATTATATCACATAAACTATTAAAGGTAAATACATTTTTTTTGCGTTAAAATGAATAGCATACCGATATGTGACGATTGCAGAAAAAGGGAGATAAAAATGGTTAATTTAAGCTTTGAAAAGGTGTACTCAACGGATAGAAAAAATGAGAACTGCTATATAGGCATACCGTTAAAAAGAGGACTTCTCAAAAATACGGACACCGTGAGCGTGACGGACGGTGAGGGCGGGGAAACAGCCTCTCAGTCGAAGGCTACGGCGCTTTGGGATGACGGAAGCGTCAAGTGGCTTTTCACTCGCTTTGAGGCGGATATACCCGCCAATAAGGGCGCGGAATATGTGCTGCATACGGACAGAACGCCCCAAAAATACGAGGGCATAGCATATGAGGACGGCGTTGTGGACACGGGCTGTATGAAGGTGAAATTGGCTCTTGGCGAAAGGCTTTTTGAATACATAGAGCTTGACGGCAGAAGATATAAAGGCTTAGTTAGTATGCCCGTCTTAAAGGACAAAAAGGGCAATGTATACACCGCCTGCACGGACGGCTGGGAAAGCCTTGAGGAGGGCGCTCTCACGGCTATACTCAGGGCAAAGGGATATTTTTGCCTGGGGGACAAGAAGGTATACGCCTATGAAATAAAGCTTACATTCCACAGGAACAAGAGCGCATTTGAGCTTGGCTTGCGCTTGATAAACACCACCGACGAGGCGCTTGACATACAGAGCCTTGTCATAACGAGCAGGAACACCGGCGCGGGAGAGCTCAGAAATGCCACGGGCATATCCAACTACAAGACCAAATTCAAGGAGAGCGGCGGCGAGGAGCTTTTTACATATGTAGATGCGGAATATCTCAAATATGAGTCGAACGAGCACAACCCCGAAGTATATTACGGCACATTTTTCGGCGACATAACCGATGGCGAGATAGGCATAACGGGCTGTGTTTATCAGGCTCAGCAGAACTTTCCCAAAGCCGTGAGGACAAGGGGCGAGGAAATGGAAATAATGCTTGTGCCCGAGGGCATAGGGAGCGTCACAATGGAGCACGGCATGGCAAGGGAACAGAGAGTGCTTTATTATTTCCACTCTCCCGATGAGGACATACAGAGCATAAACAACAAGACCATAATTTATCAGATGCCCGACAAGCCTGCGGTAAGTCCGTCCGTTTTCAAGGCGGCGGGAGTTTTCCCGGATATTTTTGCCGATGGCTATAACTATGATGTGGAATTTTTCATAATGACAAAGGCTGACGACCATGCGAGGGCGTACGGCATGATGAGCTGGGGCGACTGTCCCGACATGGGCTATACCGAGCAGGGCAGAGGCGGCAAAAACCTTGTGTGGGCAAATAACGAATACGACTATCCTCACGCCTGCGCCTTGCAGTATGCAAGAACGGGCACAAGGCGTTTTCTGGACTATGTGATAGTGAATGCGGAGCACTGGATGGATGTGGATGTGTGCCATTACAGCAACGATCCGCTCATAATGGGCGGTCAGTACGAGCACACATGGCACCATATACTTGGCAATAATGTGGTCTGCTCTCATCAGTGGGCGGAGGGACTTCTGGACTACTATCATTTCACGGGAAATAAGGACGCTCTCAACACTGCCATAGGCATAGGCGAGAACATAGAGCGAATACTTGAAACTCCGCTTTTCGATAATCCCGGCGAGGCAAACGCAAGGGAAACGGGCTGGGCGCTCAGAACGCTCACGGCGCTTTATGTGGAAACAAACGATGAGCGCTGGCTCAAAAAATGCGACTGGATAGTCGGTCACTTCGAGCAGTGGGAACAAAAATACGGGCTTTGGCTTGCGCAATACACCGACAACACGGTGATAAGAGTTGTGTTCATGATAGCGGTAGCCGTGGGCAGCCTTATGCGCTATTACAGAGTGCGTCCGCAGCAGAAAATAAAGGACATGATATTGAGGGCTGTAAAGGACCTCTGCGACAATGCAAGGCTTGAAAACGGACTTTTCTACTACAAGGAGCTGCCCAGTCTCAAAAGGCTTGGCAACAATCCGCTCATATTGGAGGCGCTCACCATAGCCTATGAGCTTAGCGGCGATGAGGAATATATAAAGGCGGGCCTGCCCACGCTCAAATATGTAATGACCTATAAGGCGGGCGGACCCAGCTTCAAAAAGACTATAGCAGAAAACAGCCTCATACAGGGCAGCGCAAGCACAAAGAGCTTTGCCCAGCTTATGATACCCGTAACGGTATTCTATGTTGCGGCTGACAGATTGGGCTTGCTTTAAACACTCTCTTTGATGTATAATAGTTATGCTTATACATTTTACAAGAGGTGACAAAATGAGTGATATATATACAGCGGGCGAGGCGGATATAGTTGTCATAGGCGCAGGACACGCGGGCTGCGAGGCGGCGCTTGCCTCCGCGCGCATGGGACTTAAGACCATACTTTTTGCGCTCAATCTGGACAGCATAGCCATGATGCCGTGCAATCCGCACATAGGCGGAAGTTCAAAGGGACATCTTGTGCGCGAGATAGACGCTCTTGGCGGAGAAATGGGCAGGAATATAGACAAGACCTATATGCAGATAAAGATGCTCAACACGGGCAAGGGACCCGCAGTGTATTCTCTTAGGGCGCAGGCGGACAAGGCAAAGTACCACACGGAGATGAAAAGGGTGCTTGAAAACACCGACAATCTCCTCATAAGACAGGGTGAAATAGTCGATATAATCACGGAAAACGGCAAAGTCACGGGCGTGGTGTCGGAGAGCAATGCGCTCTATCCCTGCAAGGCTGTCATAATATGCAGCGGCACTTACCTTAAGGCGCGCTGTCTTTACGGCGATACCATAATCGAGAGCGGACCGAACGGCTTGAGGCGTTCCGTGGGCTTGAGCGCCTGCCTTGAAAGGCTTGGCATAAAGCTTATGCGCTACAAAACGGGCACTCCTGCAAGGGTGGACGCAAGGACTGTGGATGTTTCAAGGATGAAGCCTCAGCCGGGCGATGAAAAAATCGTGCCCTTTTCATTCGAGAACATAGGCAAGGACATTTCAAAGCCGCAGCACGACTGTTATCTCACATATACAAATGAAAAAACTCACGAAATAATAAGGGCAAATCTCGACCGCTCTCCGCTCTATTCGGGAGTGATAGAGGGCACGGGACCCAGATACTGCCCGTCCATAGAGGACAAGGTGGTGCGCTTTGCGGATAAGGAAAGGCATCAGCTCTTTGTGGAGCCCGAGGGCGGCGACACCAACGAGCTCTATATACAGGGCATGAGCTCATCACTTCCGGAGGATGTTCAGCTTGCCATGTACAGAACTATTCCGGGACTTGAAAACGCGGAGTTCACAAGGACGGCTTATGCCATAGAATACGACTGCATAGACGCCAATCAGCTTAAGCTTACGCTCGAATTCAAGGACATAGCGGGACTTTTTTCCGCAGGACAGTTCAACGGCACAAGCGGATATGAGGAGGCTGCGGCGCAGGGCATTATAAGCGGTATAAACGCAGCCTGTTATGTCAGAGGCGAGGAGCCTCTTGTGCTGGACAGGAGCGAGGGCTATATAGGCGTGCTCATAGACGACATCGTTACCAAAAAGAGCCGTGAGCCCTACAGAATGATGACCTCAAGGGCGGAATACAGACTGCTTTTAAGGCAGGACAACGCCGATCTCAGGCTTACGGAATACGGCTATAAATACGGACTTATATCCGAGGAACGTTATAAGCATTTCAAGGAAAAGAAAAACGCCATAGAAAACGAAATGAAAAGGGTCGCAAGGGTGAATTTCCCGCCGAGCGAGGAGGTCAATTTGCTTCTTACCTCTCTTGGAAGCGCGCCTATCACAACGGGCGCCAATATGTGCGACATTATAAAGCGCCCCGAAATAACATACGATATGCTTGAAAGCATAGACAAGGAAAGACCGAAATTGAGCGATGAGGTGCGCGAACAGGTCAATATACAGATAAAATACGAGGGCTATATTGCGCGCCAGATGGCTCAGGTGGAGGCATTCAAAAAGCTTGAAGCCAAAAAAATACCCTCGGATATAGACTATGACAAGGTGATGGGACTTAGGATAGAGGCAAGACAGAAATTCAAGGATGTGTGCCCCGTCAATATAGGACAGGCAAGCCGTATAAGCGGCGTGAGCCCCGCCGATGTGAATATGCTGCTGGTGTATATGAATACGCTGTAAAGACAAATATATGTATACTGTGTATTGACACTGTATATAATATGTAGTATAATATATTTGGAGGTGATTTTATGTCGGCAGTGATAAGCTTAAGAATGGAAGATGAATTAAAGAAAGAATTTGAGGAAACCTGTTCGCAGCTCGGTATGAACATTACGACCGCCGTTACTATTTTTGCACTTAAAATGACCAGAGAAAAGCGTATTCCCTTTGAAGTGTCCATAGACCCGTTTTATTCCGAAAATAATATCGAATATCTTAAGAGAGTAATCAAGGATATTGAAAGCGGTAAAACAAAGCTCAAAGAACATGAGCTTGTTGAGGATTGACCATGAAAATACTGTGGGATGAACGTGCTTGGGAGGACTACCTTTATTGGCAGTCGCAGGACAAAAAGACGCTTAAAAGAATAAATATGGTTATAAAGGATATTCAAAGGACACCGTTTGAGGGTATCGCTTCTCCGGAGCCTCTTAAGGGAGAATTAAGCGGATGGTGGAGCAGAAGAATAGATGAAACAAATCGAATAGTTTATAAACCCGAAAGCGGATATATAATTATAGCTGCCTGCAAGGGACATTATAACTGAATATTTTGTGAAACAGCCCTGCGGGGCTGTTTTTTGCGGGCGTGCAATGGCTGGTCGTTTTGTTTCGCAAAACTGCTCGCCCATGCAACCGAGGCACGCCCCTACAATATATATTGGATGTCTGCGAGGTTTCGCAGCTTGTCTGCCCCGCAGGGGCAGGAAGCGAAGAGCGAAACCCGAACAACCCCTTTACGCAACGAAGCTTAAGCAGTCCGTTAGCTTTGAGGCGTAAAGGTCGTCAAGGGGTGTGGGGTGCCTCGAAAGCACCCCACGCTTTTTTTGTTTCTTTTTTTTGCGAAAAAAAAGAAAGATAAAAATATAAAATATAAAAAATATTTTTTTGCCT
>CANQVZ010000016.1 GCA_947627425.1 uncultured Clostridia bacterium
GCAAACGGTCGTGAAGCCGCCCATTGCTCCCGCTCTGGAGCCTGTGGCTATGGTCTCCTTTTTCTCAAAGCCGGGCTCTCTGAAATGTACGTGCAGGTCTATAAGACCCGGCATGACTACAAGTCCCTTTGCGTCTATCACTCTGTCCGCAGTCTTGTCTATGCTCTCCCCTATCTCGGCTATCACGCCGTCGGACACATATATATCCCTCACAGCGTCCACATTATTTTTGGGATCGACAAGCCTGCCGCCCTTTATAAGAATACTGCCCATATTTAAACCTCCCTCTTGCTGCGCTCGCTCAAAAGCTTAAGTATTGCCATTCTGACGGCTACACCGTTCTTGACCTGTATGTTTATAACGGAATGCTTGCCGTCTATTACCTCGGTGCTTAGCTCCACGCCCCTGTTCACGGGACCGGGATGCATGACAAGCACATCCTTCTTGGCATATTTCAATATCTCGTCGTTCACGCCGAAAAGGCTTGAATACTCCCTTAAATTGGGGAAGGGCATATTTTTCTGCCTTTCAAACTGTATTCTGAGTCCCATGACGACATCGGCATCGTGTATGGCGCCCGCTATGTCCGTGCTGACCTTTACGCCGAGGCTTTGCATGGAGCTGCTGACAAGCGTTGAAGGACCTGCAAGCGTGACCTGTGCACCGAGCTTTGTAAGCCCGAAGGCATTGCTGCGCGCCACTCTGGAGTGGGAAATATCGCCGAGTATGACGACCTTAAGACCATTAAATCCGCCCTTTCTCTCCATAATGGTGTAGAGATCCAAAAGCGCCTGTGTGGGATGCTCGTTTGAGCCGTCGCCCGCATTTATGACGCTTGCCTTTACATTCTTGGCAAGTATGTGAGCGGCGCCCGTGAGCTGGTGGCGTATTATCATTATGTTGGTGCCCATCTGGTCGAGAGTGATACCCGTGTCTATGAGGCTTTCGCCCTTTGAAACACTGCTTGTGGAAACTCCGAGATCCTTTACTATGGCTCCCTGATATTCGCCCGCAAGCATAAACGACATCTTTGTTCTTGTGCTGTTTTCATAAAAAAGGGTGACGATACTGCTTTTTGAAAGGTCGTTTGTCCTGAGAGAAGGGTTGTCTATTTTTTCCTTCATTTCCTTTGCCGTGTTTAATATTGTCATTATTTCATCCGAGCTAAGATCTCTTAAGCCCAGCAGGTCTTTTCTGCCGTACATGGTATGCCTCCTTTTTTTACAAAACTATATTTTGCTTACAAAAAAAGCAATAAAGGAAATCAAATAACATCCTTCATTGCTTCGTCAAAGTCAAAAAAGAAAATAAAAGGAGACGGTATATTGTATGCAAAAATGCAAGTTGTCATTTGCCCTGAACTGAACATAGCCGCTTCTCCCTTCTTAAATTTACATCCTATCAATTTTAACAAATGTGTCTTTATTTGTCAACAGTTAATTTGCGTTTTACGCCAAACATTTTCTCTTAGATATAGTATAATATATTTTAACATAAAACTCAATTCATTTTTTCAAATATCGGTAAATTTTTTGTAATAAAAATGAAAAATAAAAAACAGGTATATACTCTTGAAAAAATCCACACAATATAGTATACTTATTTTACAGAGAACAATCGAAATGTTCTCGGCAAAAAAGTATACTCAAAAATGTCTGGAATGTCCGCGATCGGCAATTTTTGAACCTACATTTGATGAAAGGGACTCCTACATTGTTCTGTCTATGTCAGGCCGCAAGCTAATTCCCTTTGGGCAGCGGAAGACAGACGGCAGTTCTGCGGTAACCCACCTGGCTTGGCTAGGTATCAAAAGTCCGAGGACGGCATTTTGGATAATTTTGATTTATATATGCTTTTTAGGGGAACGGGCTTAATGCCCGTTCTCTTTTTTTATCCTAAAGAAATGCTTTTTGGTATTTCTTTAGGTTAGGCTAACGAATATTCCACACAAATTACACATTTATAACATAGTTTTCACATAAAGGCGAATTAAAATATAATTGAAAACAAAGATAACATTTCAAGAAAGGATGAAAGCTATGAAAAACAACATCAAAAAAATATGCGGCTGTGCGATAGTGCTTGCAATAACCATATTTACTGTGACGGCATTTGCCGCAAGCGAAACAGATGATTACGGTTTCAGAAAAGGGAAAGCGGAGCATTACGGAACAGGCGGCGAACAAACCTTTGTTTATTCAAAAAGCCATCATGCCGACACGGAAGCACTTATTGAAGCGGGTATAATAGACCAAGAAACCGCCGATAAGATTTCCGAGTATATGTCAAAAAAGCATGAAGAGATAAGCGCAATGTATAACGATATGGAAGGCATGAGTCCGGAAGAGCGTCATAATGCTTTTAACGAGAGAAAAAGCTCCCGTAAGGACGGACTTGAAGGGCTTGTTGACGATGGCATTATTACCGAAGAACAGTACGACACCATAAAAAATTATGCCGAAAATGAATAAGCAGTATAAGAGACACAATGATTTTGTGTCTCTTTCGCGTTGATAAATAGATTTATATGTGCTAAAATATTATAAAAAAGCGAAAGGAGCAAAAACGGTGGCAAAAATACTTATTGTTGACGACGAGCCGGATATTCGCGCTCTTATACGCAGATATTCAATGCACGAGGGCTATGACACTTCGGAAGCTTCGGGTGGACTGGAGGCTGTCATGATGTGCCAAAATGAAAATTTTGATGTTATAATAATGGATGCAATGATGCCCGATATGGATGGTTTTTCAGCCTGCAAAAAAATACGCAGCACAAAAGACATTCCCGTGATAATGCTTTCGGCAAGAGGGGAAGAATACGACAAGCTGTTCGGCTTTGAGACGGGCGCAGACGATTATGTTGTGAAGCCTTTTTCTCCGAGAGAGCTTATGGCGCGTATAAAGGTTGTTATAAACAGGCACGGCAAAGAAACGGCAGATAATATAAAAGCGGGAAGTATGGAAATAGACACTCTCGGAAGAGTCGTCTATATTGACGGCAAAAGAACAGAGCTTACGGCAAAGGAATACGACCTGCTGTTATACCTCATAAAAAATATAGGTATCGTACTTACAAGAGAACAGATAATGGAAGCCGTGTGGGGATATGAATATTACACTGCCGATCGCACCGTGGACTGGCAGATAAAGCAGCTTCGTTCGCATATAGGGAAATGCAGGGACAATATAGTTACAGTCAGGGGAGTGGGATATAAATTTGAAAACAAAGAGTAGAACTATATGTTTTAAACTGTGGACATATTTTACGATATTTTCGATAGTGATATTTGCAGTACTCTGGCTTTTGCAGACGGTGTTCCTTGAAAGTTTTTATGATGTAATGCAAAAAGAACATATAAAAAGACTTGCCGACGAGATATGCAATTCGGGAGAAAATACGGAACAGGTGATAGACAAAATTGCTGCAGAAAATTCAATATTGATACTTCTGACAGATGAGAACGGAGATATAATATACAGCGCGGATGAATACAGTCCCTCTTACAATAAAAATCCATATTCGGACAGCGAACACGGATGGAGCAAAAATCCATACAGAGCATCGTATTCGGAGCAAGCATACCGTCATCTGCCCGAACACTATGATGATTTTCTTAAAAAACTCGGAGATAACAGGAGCATATGTTATACAATTGAGCATGACGACATAAGCAACACTCTTATATACGGACAAAGGCTGGATAACGGCAATATTTTGTATGTCAATACCTCTGTAGGCGCTATAGGTTCCGCAGTGTCAATAATAAGACTTCAGCTATGCGCCGTAACTGCGCTGGCATTGCTCGTGGGATCTTTAATAGCCATATTTATATCAAAAAGATTTTCAAGACCTATTTCGCAGCTGTCGGAACAATCACTTAAAATGGCAGAAGGCAACTTTTATATAGATTTCAAAAAGGGCTTTTGCGCCGAAACAGATAAGCTCGCCGACTCCTTGTCATATGCTGCGGATAAAATTGCCGAAACGGACAAGCTCCGCAGAGAGCTTCTTGCAAATGTTTCACACGACCTGCGCACTCCGCTGACAATGATAAAAGGTTATGCGGAGCTTATACAGGATATGGACGGAGAGGAAAACGCCAACAATGACGCAGAGATAATAATAAGAGAGGCGGACAGGCTTTCATTGCTTGTAAACGACATTCTGTATTATTCAAAGCTCCAGTCGGGCGCTGTCGGATTTGAATTTGAAAATATAAATATGAGTTCGCTTGCAGAGACTATAGCGGAGCAATTTTCTGCGATATGCAAGACAAACGGTATAAGTATTTCAAGGTCAATAGAGCCCGATAAATATGTTACGGCAGATGAAAAACGCATACAGCAGGTACTGTACAATCTTATATCAAATGCCGCCGCACATACTAAGGAGGGCAAAAGCATATGTATTTGCGTTTTTGAAAAAAACGGGATCATACGCACGGAAATACATGATACAGGAAGCGGCATAAGCTCCGAAGAGCTGCCTCATATATGGGACAGATATTTCACTTCAAAGAATGGCGGCACAAATGGATTAGGTTTGGCAATAGTGAAAGAAATACTTACTTTGCATAATGCAAATTTCGGAGTTGACAGCAAAGAAGGCGTTGGCAGCACATTTTGGTTTGAATTGAAAAAAAGTATATAATACAAGGTTTTATACAGTCATTATACACGCAAAAGAGACCGCCGAAGCGGTCTCTTTCATTTTATTGCATTTTATTTTGCGGGGTTCGGGAGAGTGTAGCTTGAATCCAGAACGTGCTGGAGGATCATAGCCACATCCTCGGAGTCGATCTTATTGTCGGCATTTACATCAAGATACTGATATTCATTGCTGAAAGGAGTACCCTTGAGTACATACCGGAGAGCTTCATTAACATCCTTTATCTCTACCTTGCCGTCATTGTCCGAATCGCCATAGTGCTCTGGCTCCTGCGGATCCGATGGTGTAGGCGGTGTAGGCTGTGTGGGAACAGAAGCGCCCGATGTATAGCCTAAGTAATAAATACAAATCTTTGAACCATTTGCAAAGATATAATAGCTCTTACCCTGCTTTACATTTATCCTTACGATATCATATGATGTATTGCCATTTGTCTGGTCCTTAGAGTAAACAACAGCGCCTGCTTCATCGGTTATATATGTAGCCTTGCCGCCGTTTGTCTTTATAGCAGCTGTGAGAACACCGTCTGCCATGGGAGTGAACTTCATATATCCGCCCGATACGGGAATACCGGTAGGATCGCCGTTGCCTGTGTTTTCAGACATAGGTCCCTGGCCTCTTGAATCATGAGGATCGTTCTTGGGCTGTACCCAATCCCATAATTCATAGGTCTTATCACCATCTGTGAATACAGCTGCCGCATCCTCCTCGGAGTTTGCAAGGAATGCCTCGCCAAGCTGCTCTATCATGCCGGTAGTATCCGAAGCCTGTACAAGATCCGTATCTACAGGCCACATATACTCGTCATTGAGACCTTCCGTTACGGGAGGCTCGGGATTGTCCGGATTATCCGGATTATCCGGATCATCCGGATTATCGGGAGGTGTGGGTGTAGGTGTGTCATCTACAATACCTATGTAAGGATTGGAAACAGTTATATCTCTGTCTGTATCCTTTGATGCCGTAATTGAGGCAAAGCCGCCTACTTCTTTTGTGGTGATCGGTAAAGCACTTGTATATGTATTGCCGTTCACCGTAAGAGTAACGCTTGCATTGTCAAGGTCGATAATAAATTCATACTCATATGTCTTATTTGCGACCAATTCATCTGTTGATACGGAATATCCTTTCTCCTTATCGGCATTTACTCTAAGAGTAAGGTTCTTACTGCTATCGGTTGCAAGAGCTGCAATCTCCGGATATGTTCCGTCAGCGCTCGCAGGACCCGTAACACTTACAAGCGCCCATGAGCCGCTCTTCTTAGTGGGAGTAGCTGTACCTCTTACAACTACCTTGCCGCTCTTTATAGTTTCCTTAAGAGGAATATTGAGCTTTGCAGAATCACTGCTGTCTGTATCATGAAGCTTGTATGAATCTGTAGCTGCATCATATGTTACGGATATTGAACTATCATTGCTGTTATCCTGAGCATCGCCCTTTTCAACGGGTGTTGACTGAACGGGTGCATCGGGTGCATCGGGTGCATCAGAGGTGTCCTCTGTGGGGTCATCTCCGCCCGGTGTAGGCGGAACAAACGAACCGCCGCCGCCTGCTGTAAACTTCATATAATAAAGGTATGTGCTTGAAGAACCTTTCTTTATCTCAACAGGACCTGCTTTGATAGGAATGGTATTGGCACCGTCATTTACATCATATCTCTGACCGTTTACAGATACATATCTGCCGCTTCCGCCGTACATAATCATAATAAGATCACCATCTGAAGGAGCCGTAAATGTAATGCTGGTTGAGCTTTCCATCTTTACAGCCTTGCTAAGAGACTCGCCTTCGGGACTTGTCTGAGTATGTTTGTCTGCGGAACTCCAGTTGTTAGCTGATACATCATAGAAGTCAGCTGTATTTTCGCCTGTAGTATAATTCCATACATACTCGTCTCCGCCTTCTCTTACTGTAATAACAGCCGTAGCGGGAGTTCCTGCAGATGCAACTATCTGAGCAGGTTCAATGCTTGCTATCTGCCAGCCCGGAACACTTGCAGTCACCGCAAGAGATGTTCCTACATCTACTTTACCTGTAAATGTATTGTTTCCGGCATAGTCAAGTTTCTTTGTACCTACATATACCAATGCGTCTGCAGCATCAAGAGCAGCTGTAGAGTCCTTATCTGCCTCTATAGTAACCGTAACATCACCCTGAGCCTTGTCAAGATGTATCTCAGTGGCTGCATCTGTAGTCTTTATAACTATAGCCTGAGCGCCTGAAGGAGCAATATAATCACCTGTGTTAGTGATCGTTACGCTGTATGTGCCCGTAACGGGATACTGAGCATCCGACTTATATGTGCCGTCGCCCTGATCCTTAAGCTCTGCACCGTTGTTGAGCACTATCTTTGCGCCCTTTACGGGAGCATTGTCGCTGCCGCCCGTAAGCTTAACTACGGCATAACCGTCGGTATCAGACTTAAGGGTAGCGCTGCCATTAAATACACCGCCGTTCGTTTCGATAGGCGTAGTCTTTATAACAGCATTCTCATAGCCCTCTTTTGAAACCGTTACATTATATTCGGAATAAAGAGAAGCTCTTGCAGTATATACGCCGTTGCCCTGAGGAGCAAAGCTGAGACCGCTTGCCGTAACAGAGGCATCGGATATAGGATTATGCGCCTCATCGGTAACAGTGATGTTGATAGTACCGAATTCTACCTGCGGGAACTCATGCAATGTGCCTGCATATGTCATTACCTGTTCGGGTACATCTTCGGGAGCATCCAGCTTTGAAACAACGGTATTTCCTGCGGCATCGCAGTAGAAATACTTGGGATTGGTATCCCAATTTGCAATTGAACCACCGTCGGGCATAGCAAGTCCGTTGTCGGGAATGCCTGCTTCCGCTCTGGTCTTGGCTACAGTGAGCGTGCCGGCAGTCTTTCCAAGAGTATTTGTAGCTACCTTGCCGTCTACGGTTATCTCTGCAAAGTAGTCATTATATGCCTTAAGATTAGAAGTATTCTTTCTTAAGTTATAGTAATTCTTGCAGGCCTGGAAATAGTTATTCTCCGAGAAGCCTGCTGCCTTACCTCTCAGGTCGATAACGGTGCTTGTGTCGTGCTTATCCTTGCCGCCCGACATCTTATCCTGGAAGAAGGTGTTGTAAATATGTACATTACCGCCTGCTGCAAGAGGCTGTCTTGAAGCAACGCTCTCATACCAGTTGTGATGTAATGTCATAAAGAACTGGTCGTTTGAATCGCCTGCACCAAGAAGATTGGTCTTGTGGCACTTGATGTAGTGGTTATAGCTCATTGTGTAATACTGACCTCTCTTGAAGTCACATGAGCCATCGCCCTCTGTCTTGTCGCTTGCAGTCGATGGATTGGCATGACCGGGATAGAATACATTGTTGTGTACCCATACTCTGAGTATAGGATCTGTAAGAGCATCATCACCCTGGAAACCTAAAGCGTCCTCTGTATAATTTCTGAAGGTAAGATTTCTTACCTCAAAGCTTATACCTGCGTCATCGGGACAAGTGGATGTCTGTGAGAATGTGAAGCCCCAGCCGTCTACCTCTGCATCGTCGCCTATACCCTCTATGGTAATGTTTCTGCCGTACTTTGTGATGGCAAGATTACCGTTGTCGCCCTTTGAACCGCCGAGAATGGGATCCTTTGCGTCATAGGGAGTAAGATTCTTGGGAGGTGTTACCTTGCCCACAAGTCTTACTACAAGAGGATGAGCCTTTGTTACCTCGTCTATAAGCTTCATGTTGTTGTTGAGGATATTGCCTATACCCACGCCGTCTCTTGTGTAAGGAGAGCCAGAGGACGGAGTATAATTCCATGTCTTTCCCTCATAGCCGGGTACCTCAACGGTATCCTTGTTTTCTTCTGTAACATAGATTACGATGGCATTATCCTTAAGCGTACCGTCATCCTTGTATGCGCCTACGCCCGTCTTGGCATAGTCATACTTATCTGCCTCTCTGTTCCAGTGAGCATAGCCCGAACGGTCGTGAGCCAGAACATTTATGCCCTTTCTCTCATGAACGGTGTTGTCGGATGCCGTTATCTTAATGTCATAAACGCCTTCCTTAAGTCCGGGAATATCCACACGGCCATAACCGCTTGTGGATGCCGGTCTTATAAGGAACTTTGCGTCGTCGCCCGTAAGGGCTGTGTAAGCTGAGTCTGAGCTTAACTTATACTCAACCGTCGCAGAGTCGGGATTATTATCTGCCCACTCCGCATAGATAGTTTCATACCAGCCGCCCGAAATAGAAGGCGCCGCAGAAACCGTAGTGACATTTACAGCCGTTATGCACGAGAGCGTCATTATGAACGAAACTGTCAATGCCAGCATTTTTTTGAGTGATCTCATACTTTCTTTCCTCCTTAAAAATTTAAAATATAATATAGTGATATAATTATATCACAAATTACGGGCATTTTAATAAAATTTGTACGACATTTACAGTTTGTTCATAATTTTCGTTAATTTTGCAAAGTCTATATTTTTATACAAGCCTATTATAAAAATTTTTTGTGTAAAATCAATAAAAAAGAAACGGTGTTATCCGTTTCCTTTTACTCCTAATATTTATTCCGACTTGATGTCGTTTATAAAGCCTTCAAGCTCTGCAAGCATTTCATCCCTCTTTGACTTGTTGTGCCTGAATATATAGCTGAGAAAGCCCTTGAAGGCTATCGGTCTGTTGTTCTCTCTGAATACCTCGGAAAACTGTATAGCCATATATTCATCCACCGTTACGGCGGGAGCATACAGCCTGCTGGGCGTTTTTACAACTCTTACATTGCCCATAACCTTTATGTAGCCCTTGTTGATAAGATTGTTTATCATAGGGTGAACGGAATTGCCTGCCACATTTTTAACGCTTGAGTGGATCTCCGATATAAGCATGGGCTTTTCACTTGTCCACAATATTTTCATTATTTCATGCTCTTTTTTAGTAAGATGTTCGTTCTTTTTTGCCATACTAAATCCCTCTCTTCTCTTTTTATATATGCTATCATATAAAATTATACATAATATTCACAAAAAAGTCAACATATAAAAAAAATATATACTTTTTTACAAAAAATTTTGCCGAAAAAAGGGATAAATACTAACTAAAATATATAACCGCATATGAGTTTACAAAAATTTAATTTTTTTATACTCGTTCGATAAAATATATACTTTTGATTAATACGATAAGCATTCTTTATTTGTCTGTTGCTCCGCAACGGTACCCCCTCCTAAAATAAAGACCGAATTTTAAGCTCTGTATTTTTATTCTTTTCGTACATACATTTTCGGTTTTTTATGTGTCTTTACACAACAAGAGAGTGCCTTTGAAATATCAAAAGCGCCCATTAATATATTTTATGTATTTTCTTCTGCGGCATCGTCTGTATCTTGCGGCTCCGGCGTTATCATCTCAGCCGTAGAGGCTATATCCTCCGGTACGGTTATGCCGAGCTTTGAGACCTCATCATCATTTATTATGAGCTTTTTATTGTTGGTATACCCTACCGGCATGGAGCTTATATCAGCGCCTTCTATCACCTGCGCCGCCATATTGCCTGCAAGCCTTCCAAGCTCATTGTAATCTATTGTGACGGAGGCGAGACCTCCGTTCTCGACCATGCCCCCTTCGCCCACTATAACGGGTATATCGGCAGGGTCTGTTATTTCTTTTACAGCAGACATATTCGAGGAGAAAAGATTATCCGTAGGGATATATATCGCATCACACGCGCCCACAACGGACTGCACCACAGCCTTGATGTCGTTTTCGGTGGATGCCGTCTTGATATCCGTGCTGAGCCCTGCCGCCTCAGCGGCGCTCTTTGCAGTCTCAGCCTGTATGCGGGAGTTGTCCTCGCCCGAGCAATAGAGTATGCTTACTTTGTGAGCGTCGGGAAGAAGCTTTTTGAGAAGGTCTATCTGTTCCTTTACGGGAGTAAGATCGGAAACGCCCGACAAATTACCGCCCGGAGCTTCATTTGTCGTCACAAGTCCCGACTTGACTGGGTCTGTGACTGCCGCAAAAATGATGGGTATATCCTTTGTTTCCTCCGCCATGGTCTGAGCCGCGGGAGTTGAGATGGCAAAGACGATATCCTTGCGGTCGGTAACGAATTTCTGCGCTATGATGTCGAGATTGTCGCTGTAATTCTGGGCATTCTGGAACTCTATATTTATATTTTCGCCCTCCTTATAGCCCGCCTCGGCAAGGGCTGCAACAAAGCCCTCTCTCGAAGACTCGAGCGCAGGAAAATCCGCAAGCTGTATTATGCCTATATCGACGGGAAGCTCCATAGCGTCGGGCGAGCCCTGTGCCGTCTGCTCCACGCTCTCCGATATGTTTTCCGCCTTATCGGCACAGCCCGTAAGCGCAAATGAAAACGCAAGCACAGCTGCCGAAGCGAATATAGATAACCTTTTCATGTGAAAATACCTCCTCTGTTATGTATAAGGAAATTTTTATTTTTTTCTCTCTAACTTTATATTTTAAATTATATCATTTGAAATGTCAATAATAACAGTAAATATAGGCGGGCATTTTTAGCTCTTAAACAAGAAAAACATAGAAAAAAGCAGCTAACGATCAG
The DNA here is from genome assembly GCA_947627425.1 of uncultured Clostridia bacterium. Lineage (GTDB taxonomy): Bacteria > Bacillota > Clostridia > Lachnospirales > CAG-274 > Gallispira. The sequence continues at coordinate 11,247 of CANQVZ010000016.1, forward strand.
CTGCTTTTTCCTAAAGAGAAGGTATTTTTATGGGGTTTACAGTTTAATCTACATATTTGAGGGATGTATAAACTGTAATGTGAAAATATTTAGGGGTTTTCACAGTCATTATTATAGCATTGTAAAGGCGTGAAGTGTTCACAAACATAAAAAATTTTTTCGGATTTTTTTGTATATTTTTTCACTTAAGGGGCAAATTTGCGAAAAATACTCAGCATTTAAGCCGTAAATTATACAAAATGACGGCTTAAATATTGACTTACTTTAGGTTTCAAGGCTTTCAAGATATTTTATGAGATTTTTTTCGCCATCTATTTCAACGCCCTCCGTAAACCTCTTTTTGTCCTCATCGCTGAGGGCGGAAACGGGGGTGGATGTCATCTCCTTAAGTATGCCCGAATCCCTGTAATATACGGCAACATAGCCCTTATTTTCCTTCAATACATAGTGCTGGGGGCTGTTGCCCTCCACGCTCCTTGTGAACACCACCCTGTCCGCGCCGAACTCCGTCATCAGCCATTGACTGTACGCCTGCGCTGTCTGCTCCCTGTTCCAGCCGTACATAAACTGCTGCGGAAGGCTCTGCTGTGTTTCGGAATAGCCGTCGGAATAATTATAGACAAACTCCAAAACGGTGTTCTCGCCTATGGCAATGTCGGGCTGCGCCTCAGCCATGACCGCACCCTTGCCGTAGGACGCGTCGGACTCGCTGTTGAAAGCGATGTAATAGCCCGTGAAGCTGCCGAGGACAGTGAAAAACAGTATACCCGCCGTTATGCACGCTATCTTTGCAAACCTTCTCATAATATCACCTCATAAGCATTATTTCCCGTTTGGGGGAAATATATACATAGAAGTGAAAAAACCGCCTTTCGGCGGTTTTTCGTGAAGATATATGTAATTTATTATACGATACCCTGTGCCATCATAGCGTCTGCAACCTTCTTGAAGCCTGCAATGTTAGCGCCTGCTACGAAGTTATCCTTCATGCCGTATGCTTCTGCCTGCTCTGTCATGTTCTTGCAGATGTTGACCATGATGCCGTGAAGCTTAGCGTCAACCTCGTCAAATGTCCAGCTGAGTCTCTCGCTGTTCTGGCTCATCTCAAGAGCTGATGTTGCAACGCCGCCTGCATTTGCTGCCTTAGCGGGAGCAAAGAGAACGCCTGCCTTTAAGAAGGCATCGATTGCGCCTAATGTTGAAGGCATATTTGCGCCCTCGCCGACTGCCTTACAGCCGTTAGCGATAAGAGTCTTTGCATCGTTTTCGTCAAGCTCGTTCTGAGTTGCGCAGGGAAGAGCGATATCGCACTTGATGTTCCATACGCCCTTGCCGTCGTGATACTCTGCATTCTTGTGAGTTGCGCCGTATTCGGAAAGTCTGCCTCTCTTGACAAACTTAAGCTCCTTAACATATTCGATATCTACGCCGTCCTTGTCGTATACATAGCCTGTTGAATCGGAGAAGGATACGACCTTAGCACCTAACTGAGTTGCCTTCTCTGCTGCGTAAACGGCAACATTGCCTGCGCCTGAGATAACAACCGTCTTGCCCTTGAAGCTGTCGTTCTTGTCGTTGAGCATCTGCTCTACAAGATAAACAAGACCGTAGCCTGTAGCCTCTGTTCTTACGAGAGAACCGCCGAAGGTAAGACCCTTGCCTGTGAGAACGCCCTCGTAAAGACCTGTGAGTCTCTTGTACTGACCGTACATATAGCCAACCTCTCTGCCGCCTACGCCGATGTCGCCTGCGGGTACATCTGTGTCAGCGCCGATGTGTCTGTAAAGCTCTGTCATAAAGCTCTGGCAGAAACGCATAACCTCGTTGTCCGATTTGCCCTTGGGGTCGAAGTCGGAACCGCCCTTGCCGCCGCCGATAGGAAGACCTGTGAGAGAATTCTTAAATATCTGCTCGAAGCCTAAGAACTTGATTATACCTAAGTTTACCGATGGGTGGAATCTGAGACCGCCCTTGTAAGGTCCTATAGCTGAATTGAACTGTACTCTGAAGCCTCTGTTTACCTGAACATTGCCCTTGTCATCGATCCAGGGAACTCTGAACATTATCTGTCTTTCGGGCTCTACAAGTCTTTCAAGGAGAGCTGACTCCTCATACTTCTTGTCTGCCTCGATAACAGGCTTAAGAGTTGTAAGTACCTCTGTTGCTGCCTGATGGAATTCAGGCTGTGCAGGATTCTTTGCGATAAGTTCTTCAAGAACTCTTTCTACATATCCCATTGTTGATTTCCTCCGTTCTGTGCTTTTATTTATTGTTTGCGGGAAAATTTTCGGCTCTTATCCCTAAGATAATAAATCAAAAATCATTATAGATAACGCTTTATACCTTTAGCGCCCTAAAAAAATCCCTAAAAGATATTATATAAGGAATATATTGATTTGTCAATAAAATTGCTTTGTGCAAATATAACGAAAAAAATTAAGTTTTTTATGCAAAAAGTTTAAAAAATTATATAAAATAGTCCAAAATGTTATTTTTTGAATGTTTTTGCATTCATATCGGCACAAAAAAACGGGCGGCATTGCCGCCCGCATATACAGATAATATAATTCTATTCACTTGATTTGCCGTGATAGCGGGATATATTAAGAAGCAGTCCCATACCCGCAAGCATCATCACAAGAGATGTGCCGCCGTAGCTTATGAAAGGAAGCGGTATGCCCGTGTTGGGTATGGTGTTTGTAACAACGGCAATATTTATAATGACCTGAATGGCTATCATGGATGTTATGCCCGATGAAAGAAGCATGGCAAATGGCTCGTTTGAATTTCTTATGGCTATGTATATGCCGCGCCATATGAGCAGTATGAAAAGAGTTGCCACTATTGCCGCGCCGAACCAGCCCAGCTCCTCGCATATGATAGCGAATATGATATCGTTCTGTGCCTCGGGCATATAGCCCATTTTCTGCCTTGAGCCTCCCAAACCCAAGCCGAACATACCTCCGCTTGCCACGGAATAGAGCGACTGGAGCACCTGATAGCCCTTTTCATTGGCTACCTGCTCGGGGTGGAGCCATGCTTCAACTCTGTCTGTTCGCCACGAGAGGAATATCATGCCCAAAACGCCCGCAACGCCCGCAACGCCTATTGAAACGGAGTAACGCAGTCTTGGGGAGTATATGAAAAGAAATACTACCGTTATGCCGCCCAACACTATGGCTGTACTCAGGTTTTCAATGGCTATTATACATATGGGCAAAAGCGCTATGCACATATATTTTATTACTCCCCGCACATCATTGAGCATATGCGGGTTGTCGTCAAGTATTGCCGAAAGCGTGATTATGAGCGTAAACTTGGCTATCTCGGAGGGCTGGAACTCTATACCGAAGTTGAGCCAGCGCCTTGCGCCGTTGTGTATAACTCCGAGAGGCGTGAACACCAAAAGAAGAAGTATGATAGAGCCAAAATACATGGGCTTTACAAATGGCTTCAAAAGCTCATAGTCCATCTTTGACACAAAATACATGACAATAAAGCCTATCATGGCGTATATGGCGTCTCTTTTGAGGAAGGAATACATATCTCCGTCCTCGCCTCTGCCCGCCGTGTAATAGCTGGAGCTGAACACCATTATAACGCCTATTATAACAAGCAAAAGAACGCACATGAGCACAAGATAGTCTATCTGTCCTCTGTACTTTATTTTTTTATTGGTTTTTTTAGGATTTCTGCCATGGCTTATGGGCGGCAGCTGTCTTGAGGCTCTTCCGCCCGATGCGCTCCTTATGGGAGGCAGAGAATTTCTGTTGTCATAAGCGCTCATATCGATCACCCGTTTTTTACTTTAATTTTTTTACATAGTCCTTGAATATCTCGCCGCGCTGTTCATAGCTTTTGAACATATCCCAGCTTGCGCTTGCGGGAGAGAGCAGCACACAGTCGCCCGGCTCGGCGTTTTGCCAACAAAGGTCTATAGCCTCCTCGAAGGTATCGGCTATCTTATAGTTTGTGAAGCCAATGCTGTCAAGCTCATCGGCTATCATCTGTCTTACCTGACCTATGACTGCGGCAAATTTCACTCTGCCCTTGAATGTCTTTATCCAGTCGGTATAGCTGACCTGCTTGTCATAGCCGCCCGCAATGATGCATATGGGGCGCTTCATGGCTTCGACAGCCTTTATTGAGGCGTCGGGGTTGGTGCCCTTCGAGTCGTTGTAGAACTCCACATCATTTATGGACGCCACAAATTCTATCCTGTGTTCAACGCCCCTGAAGTCCTTTATGACCCTTCTTATAGTATCGAGGGGAACTCCCATTGCCGCAGAACAAGCGGCAGCAGCCATGACATTTTCTATATTGTGCGCGCCGGGTATAAAAATATCGCTTAGATCCATGAGCTTTTCGTCATAGCCGAGCGTCTTTATATATATGCTTTGCGTATCGGCATATATACCCTCGTCAAGCTCTCTGTAAAGCGAAAAGAATATGACCTTAGCCTTTGTCTTTTCAGCCATGCGCCTTGTTGCCTCGTCATTGTAATTGAGAACGCAATAGTCCTCGGAGGTCTGATTTTCAAACACTCTTTCCTTGGCTGCAATATAGTTTTCAAGCGTATGGTGCCTGTTGAGGTGGTCGGGAGTTATGTTTAAAACCGCGCTCACCTTGGGTCTGAAATCTATTATCGTTTCAAGCTGAAAGCTCGAAATCTCCGCCGCCACAGCGCCCTCGGGCACAGTGTCAAGCGTTATATCCGCAAAGGGATAGCCTATGTTGCCGACAGTAAATGTCTTTTTGAAATGCGCCTTAAGTATCTCGCCCACAAGAGTTGTTGTAGTGGTCTTGCCGTTTGTGCCCGTTATTGCCGCTATGGGCGACTTACAAAATTCATAGGCAAGCTCTATCTCGCCTATTACGGGCTTGCCGAGCTCTCTTGCCTTATTTACGAAGTCAAGATCCGTGGGAACGCCGGGACTTAAGACAAGTATGTCTATATCCCCTATTATATCGTCGGGATTCGCGCCCAGATAAAGCTCTATGCCCTTTGCCGTAAGCTCCGACTTGTTATTTTCAAAGTCCTCCGCCTTTGAAAGCTCCGCCTCTGTCTTTTTATCCTGCAATATTACGGATGCACCGAGCTTTTTAAGCAGTCCCGCAGCGGATATACCGCTCATGCCGAAGCCGCTGACAAGTACCTTTTTATCCTTATATTCCATTTTATTATCCCCCTGTTAAAATATATTCCTGCTCGCTGCAAAGCCTATAAGACACATAACAGCGGTAACTATCCAGAAAAGCTGTACTACCTTTATGCCCTGCATACCGCAAAGCTCAAAATGGTGATGTATGGGCGCCATCTTGAATATTCTTTTGCCCTTTGTAGCCTTGAAATAGGTCACTTGAATTATGACGGAAAGGCTCTCGCAAACATATATAAGTCCCACTATAACAAGCATAACAGGCATTTTTGTAAGTATGGCAACGCTCGCCACAAAACCGCCCAGAGCAAGCGAACCCGTATCGCCCATAAACACCTTGGCAGGATGGCAATTGAACACCAAAAAACCCATTAGCGCGCCTATCATGGCACCACAGGCACAGGGAAGACCCTTGAGCATAAGTCCCGCAGCGACAAAGAGGAAGAACATGGCTACAAGAGCGGTAACGCCCGAAGCCAAGCCGTCAAGTCCGTCCGTTAGATTCACGCTGTTGACCGTGCCGACCATTACAAAGAACAGAAACGGTGCATAGAGTATGCCAAGATCGAGATAAAATGACTTTGTGAACGGTATATAAATATCCGTGCCCTGACCCGTCTTGACTATATAAATATAGAAAATGACGGTAACTATGAGCTGAAATATTATTTTTTGAAGGGGCTTAAGTCCCTCGTTCTGTTTCTTTACAACCTTTAAGAAGTCATCTATAAATCCTACCGCGCCGTAGCCTGCCGTGATGAGCACGACCGCTATTACATTGGGCTCGGCTCCCGAAAAGAGTAATGCCGAAACCACAAAACCCAGAAGTATCATAACGCCGCCCATTGTAGGCGTGCCCTCTTTTTTCTTATGCGACTGAGGACCCTCCTCCCTTATGGGCTGTCCGAACTTCATCCTGTGCAGCACGGGTATGACTGCGGGACAGACCAGCACGGTAATTATAAACGAAAGAAGTATAGCGTATACAGACGGTAAAAATTCCTTTATCATATCTTTTCACTCCTGAGTTTTTCTATTATTTTTTCAAAATGCATTCCTCTTGACGCCTTCACAAGCACTGTGCTGTCCTTTGGCAGGACGGAGAAAATATTATCGATAAATTCCTCCATGGTGCCGAAATAAAGCGACCTTCCGCCTCTTTCAAGGCAGGCTCTGTGCATATTTTCCGAAAGCTCGCCTATGCACACAACAAGATCTATGCCCTTTGAGGCGGCATATTCGCCCACCTCTGCATGATATTGGGGAGCATTCTTGCCAAGCTCGAACATATCGCCCAGCACTGCGCATTTTTTGCCCTCGCAGGATGCAAGCACATCAAGCGAAGCCTTGACCGACTGCGGATTGGCATTGTAAGCGTCATTTATGACGGTGTAAGCGTCGGTATCAAACACATCCATACGCATAGCCGTGGGCTTGAAGCCTTCTATGCCTCTCTTTATTTCATCAGATGTAAGTCCCAGCTCTATACCCGCTCTTGCGGCAAGCAGCGCATTCAGCACCATATGTCTGCCCGCAACGGGAATGCTGACGGGTATCGTAACGCCGCCTATATGAAGAACACAGTCCGTGCCCTTGAGTCCCTTTGGCGCAACATTGTCGGCATAGAGCTCTCCCTTGCCGTCTATATGGGCATAGCATATGTTCTTGTATTTGTCCGCAACGGTTATGAGCATATCATCATCGCCGTTCAATATTTTGAGGCTGTCCTCCTTCATGTGGGAGAATATCTCGCACTTGGCTTGGAGTATGCCCTCTCTGGAGCCCAGATTTTCTATATGGGAAACTCCCACATTGGTTATTATAGCAATATCGGGCAGAGCTATGGACGAAAGGTATTCTATCTCATTAAAATGATTCATGCCCATTTCCACAACGGCGGCTTCGGTGTCCTCGTCAAATGAAAACACGGTGAGAGGAACGCCTATATCGTTGTTGTAATTGCCCTGTGTTTTGACTGTGTTATATTTTTGGGATATTACGGACGCCGTCATATCCTTTGTGGTAGTCTTGCCTACGCTGCCCGTTATGGCGATTATCTTCAATCCGCCAAGCTTCTGTCTGTAAAAACGAGCTATATCGCCGAGGGCAAGCCTTGTGTCCTTTACTCTGACAAAGGGAACGGCGTATTCTTCGTTTTCTCTCTCCGAAAGCACTGCCACTGCGCCGCCCTCGCACGCCTTATCTATGAAGTCGTGACCGTCGAATTTTTCGCCCTTCAAGGGTACATAAAGGCAGTTTTCGCCTATCTGTCTTGAGTCCCGCGATATGGAATTTATCACCTTATCCTCTCCCACAAGCTCGCCGCCCGTGGCTTTGGCTATTTCACTGAGTAAAAGCTTCATTTTTTTATTCTCCCAGAATTTCCTTTGCGGCTTCTTTGTCGTCAAAGTGTATTGTCTTGTCCTTAAGTATCTGATAATTTTCGTGTCCCTTGCCCGCTATTATAACGCTGTCGCCCTTCTCGGCTATGCTTATAGCCCTCTTTATGGCGCTGTAGCGGTCGGCTATCATTTCATACTTGTCCGTGACGGGCTTTATGCCGACCTCTATTTCCTTTAAAATCGCCTCGGGCTCCTCGGAGCGGGGATTATCGGATGTAACTATCGCTATGTCCGAAAGTCTTGCCGTTATCTCGCCCATAATGGGACGCTTTTTGCGGTCTCTGTCGCCGCCGCAGCCGAACACGGTTATTACCCTGCCCGAAGTGAATTCCCTAACGGCGTTTATTATATTTTCAAGTCCGTCGGGGGTGTGGGCATAGTCCACTATTACATTAAAGCCCCTGCTGTTGGGTATGTTTTCTATCCTGCCGGGAACCGCCTTTATATTGGCAAGTCCTTTCTTTATATCCCGAACATCAAGCCCCATCGAAAGCGCCGTTCCTATTGCGCCGAGCGCATTGTAAACGCTGAAGCGTCCCGGCACCATAAGCTCGAAGGGCACCTTTTCGCCCTTTATATCAACAGTGAAACGCACTCTGTCCATGAGGTATTCTATATTTTCCGCTCTTAGATCGGAGGGCTTATCTATGCTGAAGGTGATGAGCTTACAGTCGGCGTTTTCCATTATCTTATCCGACCACTCATCGTCAACATTTATTATGCCGTACTCGCACATTCTGAAAAGCTTTGCCTTGGCATTGCAATAGTTTTCCATGGTCTTGTGAAAGTCCAGATGATCCTGCGTAAGATTTGTGAAAACTCCCGCCTTGAAGCGTATGCCCTCCACCTTTTTAAGCTCCAGAGAGTGCGAGGAGACCTCCATAACAACATCATCGCAGCCCTCATCCGCCATGAGCCTGAGCATCTGATTAAGCTCTATGGTATCGGGAGTAGTGCTCGTGGCAAAGTCTATATCCCTCTTTTTGCCGTCTATCCTTATTTCGACCGTGCCTATAACGGCTGTCTTATGCTTTATGCCGTTTAATATGGCTTCTATGAAATAGGTCGTGCTGGTCTTGCCGTTCGTACCCGTAACGCCTACCATATTAAGAGCCTGCGAAGGACTGCCGTAGAAATTTGAAGCCATGACCGCAAGCGCTTCTCTTGCGCTCTCAACCATATACACCGTCATATCCTCGGGTATGTCGTCAATTTCATGCTCCGTTATGACTGCCCTTGTGCCCTTTTCATAAGCCGAGGGTATGAACCTGTGTCCGTCTACGCTCATGCCCGCCATGGCGACAAACAAAACGCCCTTTCCCGCTTTTCGGGAATCTATTGTCAAGGCTGTTATTTCTGCATCCGTGTTTCCGTTTATGAGTTTGCCCTTCGTACCTTTAAGTATATCGCAAAGTTTCAAAATAACACTCCCTTTTATATCTGTACATTTTATATCATTATACATTATACTACATTTTTGACGGAATGTATATATGTTTTTTGAGTTTAAATTTTAATATTGTCAATTATTGCCCGAGGCGTCATCTGTATAGAGTATTATTTTGCTGTCGCTGTTTATTTGAGTACCCTCGGGCGGAAACTGCGACAAAACATTTTCGCCCTCGCCCACTATCTCAAGAGTAAGCTTGGACTTGAACGCCTCGTTCTTAGCCTCGGCAACGCTCATTCCCTCGTAGAGCGGAACGCTGACAGGCGCAACGCCGTCCTTTTCAAGCTCCTCGGCGCTGTATACGGGCTCTATGCCCAGATAAGGCAGAGCGGACGACAAAAGCTCTTTCATTACGGGGCCTGCGACCTGTCCGCCATAGTATACGCCCTTTGGCTCATCTATGAGCACAATTGTTATCACGCGGGGATCTTCGGCAGGCGCAAAGGCGCAGAAGCTGGATATGTATTTCCCGCTCTTCCTGGGGAGCTTTTCGCTCGTAGCGGTCTTTCCTCCTATCCTATAGCCGGGTATATAGGTCTTGTTGCCCGTGCCAACAGCCACAACGCTTTCCAGTATTTTTCTCATTCTCTCCGAGGTATCGGGAGATATGGGGTTGCCCGCATCCTTATATTCAAAGTCTCTGACGGTATTGCCCGATTTGTCTCTCAGCTCCAGCGCAAAGTGCGGAGTTACAAGCCTGCCGCCGTTTATTGCGGAGGATATAGCCCTCAAAAGCTGCAGGGGAGTTATCTGAAAGCTCTGTCCGAAGCTCATCGTGGCAAGCTCCACGGGACCTATTTTGTCCTTGCTGTGCATTATTCCCACAGCCTCGCCCGGAAGGTCTACGCCCGTTTTTTTGTCAAAGCCGAACTTCAGCATATAGTCATAAAATCTATCGCTGCCCAAGGAGGCGGCAATATCCATAAACACGGGATTACAGCTGTTCTGCACGCCTTGCACAAAGCTTTCCGAGCCGTGGCTCCTGGGGCTTCGCCAGCACTTTATGTAGCGTCCGCCCACCGTCCTGCCTCCTCCGCAGTTAAAGCTCGTTTCTTCGCTCACAACGCCCTCCTCAAGTCCCGCAGAGGATGTTATGACCTTGAATGTGGAGCCGGGCTCATATGTATCGTTTATATTGAAGTTACGCCACATTTGGTTGAGAGCGTCGTTTTTTTCCTTCTGTGACACGGAGTCCCACCTTGAGGCAAGCTCCTCATTGTTTATTGTAAAGGGCGAATTGAGGTCAAAAGACGGATAGCACGCCATAGCAAATATTTCTCCGTTTTGAGGATCCATCATTATTATTGAGCCTTTATCAGCGTTTTTGCCTCTGACAGCCTTTTCTATTGTCTGCTCGGCATACTGCTGCAAATTGACATCAAGGCTCGTGACAAGGCTATAGCCCGCTATCGGCGCTTCTCTGTTCTGCTCGCTGTTCTTTATCTCATGACCGCTGCCATCGGTCTGCGTCATTATTTTTCCCTTTCTGCCCTTCAAATAATCCTCGTATTTGGATTCAAGACCTATTATGCCCTGATTGTCCTTGCCCACAAAGCCTATTACCTGAGCAGCAAGGCTGTTGTAGGGATATATCCTCTGTATATCCTCGTCTATCATAACGCCTTTGAGCTTAAGCGCGGCTATTTCCTCGGCGGTTTCCTTGTCTACCTTTGTCTTTATGCGCATGAGCGCAACTCTTTTATTTATCTTTTCGAGAGTTTCGGCATAGTCAAGCTCCAGCTTATCGGAAAGAACGGACGCCACCTTTTCGGGCTCCTCCACCTGGGCGTGTATGACGCTGACGGACGCCACTGTCCTTGTTGTCGCTATGGCTCTGCCGTTTCTGTCCAATATATCTCCCCTTTCGGGAGTTATGAGCCTGTCTCTTGTCTGCTGCTCGTACGCCGCCTTCTGGAGATCGGGCGCCATAAAAAACTGTATGTAAAAAAGCCTGACATTGAGCAATAAAATGAGCAATATATACACAAAGCCCACAAAAACGGCTCTGCGCCTTGCTCCGAGCGATACTCTGCACTTCATTGGGTCCTCCGTCTTAAAAAATAAGATATTACAGTGGTTCACACTATAATATCTTATTTATAAAACCGAAAAACTATTACTATCTTGCTCTTATTTTGATCGTCATTCCGCTTTCTACCCTTACATTTGCTTCGGGCATCTGCACATAGACCGTGGGACCCGAGCTTTCGCTTGGTTCTTCGGGCTCTTTATCCCTATCGTCATCGTCCTGCTTATCATTATCGGAAGAGCTGTCCTTCTTGTTTTCGACAGTGGTTGCCTCCGTAATGATATCGTCAAGGGTCTCATAATCAAAGCCGTCGTCCGTTTCCTCCGTCACATCCACCTCGAAGCCTGCGGATTCAAGCATCTTTTCGGCATCGCTCACGCTAAGTCCCACGACCTTAGGTATGGGCACAAGCTTGGTCTTGCCCTTTGCCGCTATGGTAAGCAGTATCTTTTCGGGCTTTTCGTCAAGGTTTGTGCCTCCCGCAGGCGACTGACTTATAACGGTATCGCCCGAGCCGAGTATCTGGAAGTCGATGCCCTCGTTTATGAGGCTATTTACTGTTTCCTTGAGGTTGGAATCGGTGTAGTTCTTTACGGTGTAGGATGTATCCGTTTCCTTAGCCGCCTCGCCCTCGTCATAGTCGGGAGGTATAGCCTCATAGTCAATTATCTTTTCAAATATCTGCTTAAGCACGGGCACGGGTGTTGCCGCGCCGCCTGCGTCGCTGTAATTTGCGGGCTTATGGAGAACCACCGTGACCATGATATCGGGATTTTCAACGGAGTGATAGCCTATGAATGAAAGCACATATTTCTGAGCGCTACGGGGCGACTGCTGAGCCGTACCCGTCTTGCCGCCTAAGCTGTAGCCCGATATCTGAGCCTTCTTTGCCGTACCCTCCGTAAATGTTTCCTCAAGCGCCTGTCTTACTTTGTCAGAGGTCTCCTGTGATATTACCTGCCTTACCACCTGGGGCTGTCTTTCTTCTATAATATTGCCGTCGGCATCCTGTATACTGCTCACAAGGTAGGGCTGCATGAGCTTGCCGCCGTTTATTACCGCCGCAAGAGCATTTGCCGCCTGTATTGCCGTGCAGTTGAAGCCCTGACCGAAGGAGTTTGTAGCCTTCTCAACGCTGTGAAGATTGTCTATTGTGTTAAGAAGATTTGCCGCGCTTGCCTCGCCCGGAAGGTCTATGCCCGTCTTTTCACCGAAGCCGAAATCGTGCTGATATTTAAGATATGTCTCGGCGGGTATCTTTGAAATAATATCCATCATGCCCACGTTGCACGACTGAGCAAGAACGCCCGTGACATCGAGCGGTCCGTGACCGCCTGTGGCATGACAGGGTATCTCCTCATCGGCTACCTTCTTATAGCCGCCGCATACAAAGGTGTCGTTCATTGTTATAAGACCTTCTTCAAGCGCCATTGCCACAACTATGGGCTTATATATGGAGCCCGGCTCGAAGGTCTCCGTTATATTATAATTTTTCCATGTGCGGTTGAGAAGGTCATTCCTGTCCTCCTCGCTCATTTCTTCAAATTCCTTTTTATCCTCTGCGTCCTCAAGGCTGGATATATTCATGGGATTATTGAGATCAAAGGTGGGATACTGCGACATGGCGTATATCTCACCCGTCTGAGGATTGGTTATGATAGCGGAAGCATATTCCGGTTCATAGGCGTCATATGCCTCTCTGCACGCCTCGTCCGCATAGTTCTGAAGATGGGCGTCTATAGTGGTGACTACCTTATTGCCCTTTACGGGATTTTCCCTTTGAGTGACAATGGAGCCATCCGCCTCATATGTTCTGAATGTCCTGCCGGGTATGCCCAGCATATATGTATTGTAGTATTTTTCAAGTCCCCATGAAGCGTCGCCCCTCACAAAGCCTATTACCTGAGCCGCAAGGCTATTGTAGGGATAGGAACGCTTTGTGTCCTGCTCACCGTAGAGCCAGCTGTAGCCCCATGAATTTATAGTCTTTCCCGTTTCGTAGGGCACATCCTTGGCAATGATAAGGTAGTGTCTGTTCTCGGCGGGATTTCCCTCGGAATCGAGAGCGACATAGCTTTCGAGCGTTTCAACGCTTATGCCCAATATCTCCGCAGCTTTGGCAAAGCTTTCATCCATTGAAAATGTAGGGGGAGTATAGTCCTTTCCCTTCTGTATTGCCTCGCTTTCCTTCTGCGCTGCCTTTTCTCTTTCGCCCTTGTCTACCTCCACGGCAAGAAGGGGATCGAGTATGATATCAAAAACAGTTTCTCCTACCGCAAGAGTTTCGCCGTTGCGGTCTACTATATCGCCTCTGTTGGGCGCAATGACCTTATTCTGTATCTTATTTATCTGCTGATTGATAGCCGTGGTCTCAAGCTCCGACCTGTTGAGCTTTATCATAAACACGCGAAAATATCCTAAAAATCCTATTGCAAGGACAAATAGGATAAGTAGGATAGTAAGTCTTGAAAAAAATATGCTGTTTTTTTTCGGCGGTTTTCTTCTGCCGCCCGACTCGGGGATATTATTCATAATATCAGTCCTTTGTATATAAAAGCCCGAGGGCTGTTATCTGCGTAAGGGCTGCCTGTGTAAGCACAAAACAGCCCCATATATATAAACTATTCAAGAAGGTTCTTTATAAGCTGCCACACGCTCTTTTCATTTGTATCGATATGTGCGTCATACTGCACCGTGTAGCTTTCGTTGGGCACATTTACCTCTGTGATCTGATATGCCTGAGGTCTCTGAAGTCCAAGCTTTTCCGCCTCTCTTGCAATTTTATTCAAGTCCACATTTTCATCCAGAGAAGTCTTTAAAAACTGATTTTGCTCCTGTATATCGGCAAGCTCCGCCTGCTTTGAAGCTATCTGCTCTCTGTAATAGCTGTTGTTTGCGTTGGAAATAAGCACGGCAATAAGGAGAGCGGCAACAGCTATGACAGTAACTATAAGTCTTGGCATATATATCAATTCACTTCCCTTTTTGCTTGCACGCTTAACTTTCTTGGTTGGCTTTCTTCCCGAAGGAATTGCACGGTAATCCTCTGCGACCGAGCTGTTGTTATAAGCCGAATAGGGATTGCCGTAATAGCCGTAGCGCGAGGAAGTCCTGCCCGAATGTCCTACCGCTGTGTATATACTCCTGTTTACCGTACCGTCGGTATAGTAATATCTGTATCTGTTTTCCGTGGTGTATGATCTTCCGCCCGCTTTTGAAACAGTATTATTATATTGTCTTTGTGGTTGTCTGTAACCTGCTCTTGAATTTCTCATGCAGATTCCCCTTTCATGCCTGAAGACTAAAGCTTTTCGGCAATTCTTAGCTTGGCGCTGTGTGCGCGCCTGTTCTCCTGAGTTTCCTCTTCACTCGGAAGTATGGGCTTTCTTGTTATCACCTTCAGCTGCGGCTTTTTGCCGCACACGCATATGGGAAAGTCTCTCGGACAGGTGCAGGGATCTTCAAGATCTCTGAATACATTTTTTACTATCCTGTCCTCCAAGGAATGGAAGGTGATGATACATATCCTGCCTCCCGGCTTAAGAAGGTCGGTCATATCCCTTACAGTATTCTCAAGTATGCCCAGCTCGTTGTTTACCTCTATCCTTATAGCCTGAAATGTACGCTTTGCGGGATGAGGACCGTCCGAGCGCGCTCCCTTCGGTATAGCCTTCTTTATTATGGAAACAAGCTCAAATGTCGTTTCCACGGGCTTTACCTTTCTTTCATTTATAATAAACTCCGCTATTCTTTTTGCCCAGCGTTCCTCGCCGTAATCCTTTATTATGCGGGTAAGCTCGGCTTGTGTGTATTCATTCACCACCACATAAGCAGACAGAGGCGCTGATTGATCCATTCTCATATCGAGAGGAGCATTGTGGTTATGGGAAAAACCTCTGTCTGCTTCATTAAGCTGGTGGGAGGACACACCTAAATCAAGTAAAAATCCATCAAAACTTTCTATCCCCAGATCATGGGCTATATTTTTTATATCCGAGAAATTATTTTTTACATATTTAACATTGGTATAGTCCTTTAATCTTTGGCTTGCAGCCTCTATGGCATCGGCATCCCTGTCTATACCTATCAATGTTCCCTCCGTGCCTATAAGAGAGGCTATGCGGGAGGAATGACCGCCGCCGCCCAAAGTACAGTCCGCATAGACACCGCCTTTTTTTATTTTTAGACCGTCTATACATTCATTGAGCAGTACCGGTATATGTTCAAAGTTCATTTCCTCAGATCCTTATTTTCTTTTTAAATGCCAAATTCGCTGAGGGCTTCAAGGCTTTCGTCATCGAAGTTGTAAGAGGAGTTGTATTCCTCCCACCTTGCCTTGTCCCATATTTCAACTATATCGCCGTTGCCTGTGCTGACGATCTCCTTTGTGATGCCTGCGTGTTCTCTTAGCTTTAAGGGAAGCATTATTCTTCCGTTGCCGTCGGGTTCGCACTCAAAGGCGGAAGCAAGCTTAAATCTTTTGTATGCCATGGCTTTGCGGTTGGTGGTAGGCAGTGAGTTAAGCTTTTCTACAAGAGCTTCCCATGTTTCGGCAGTATAGAGAGCAAGACAGCCCTCAAGCCCATGAGTAATGAAGAACTTGTCCCCAAGCTCCTCTCTGAACCTGGCGGGTACTATAGCTCTGCCCTTGGCATCAATATTATGCACATATTCGCCTATAAACATATAAACCGCCGCCTTTTTGGAATGGGTCGCTCATTTTCCGCCCCATCTAACCATTAGTAACCACTTTCCACCACTTGATACCTATTTTACATCATAATAGGTGAAAAGGCAATAGTAAAAATTGGCAAAATTTATTTTTTACAGTGAATAGACACAATATTATGCATTGGCTGAAAAGCAATATTCAACCACTAAATATAGTATACCACAAAATCAAAAAACTAGATATAGTATTTTGCAAATTTTTTAATATTTTTTTATATTTGCTTAACATTTGAGTAATATCTTTGTTTTTATTGTGAATGTGCATAATTTTTGCCGCAAAATTTTACATTTTTAGTGCTTATTCTACATAGAAATACTATCTTTGGGGTGTGTTGTTGTGTACCTTTTTATTTCATTGTGCAAAAATAACAATATAAAATTTAATTTTTGGTTATAATTTTTATATAGTTATATTTTTAACATAAATTTATTTGCCTTCAAAAGAGCACAACTCAATCCCAAAAACACAGCCAAAATCTAAAAAAAACAAAAAACGGCAGTGCACTGCTCCGTTTAAAAAATATTAAATTTTGTTGTAATAATTTTTTTGTTGACAAATCTTCTTTTTTACTGTATAGTATTAGTATGTTCGCTGATATAGCTCAGGAGGTAGAGCGCAGCATTGGTAGTGCTGAGGTCACGGGTCCGACTCCCGTTATCAGCTTAACAAAAGCCCACTGAACAAGCTGTTTTGTGGGCTTTTTTATTCTCAAAACTTTGCAAAAAATGTATTTTGATGTCTATTGCAGGCTGTCTTTTCTTAATTTCACTAATATACAAGGAGCGATCGTAATGAAAAAAATATTTACAGCCGTTATTATTATGACAGCCGTTTCGGCTGTTTCGGTCTTTGGCAGCGAAAGACTTCCGTTAAAAGATACGCCGTATTATTATGAATGTGGTGAAACAGGCTATAACTATACGCTTTATGATAAAGACGGCAGCATAATATCCGAAAACGAATACGATGTTATAAAGCCCGGCGGAGGGAAAATCATCGCCAGAATATTGGAATACGGTCAAAAATACAGCATATTGGATCAAGATCTGAATATTTTGACAGAACCGCGTTTCAGTCAGATAGATTACAACGAAAACACACAAACCTTTGAATGTCTTACATGGGGAGAGGGACCGGATAAGATAGAATTTTTCGACTCCGATATAAATCCCGTACCGCAGCCGCGCGACATAAGAAAGCTTGGGGACACGGACTGTTTTTATGAAAGGGTAATAGACGAAAAAGCCGAAATATCCGGCGGCTATATAAGCTATTTTATATGCGATGCGGACGGGAACAGGCTGTCCGATACGGAATACAAGGATATAAAATGCATTTCCGACAAAATAGTTGTGACGGATATGAACGGCGCTATGACCACATATACCGACTTAGCGCAGCTTATCGACCGAAGCAGCGCAAGTCAATGGGCAAGAGAGAGTATAAACAATGCCATATCTGTAGGCATAGTGCCCGAAGCATTACAGGCGGATTATACAAAGAAAATAAGCAGGCGGGAATTTTGCCGTCTTGCCGTGCAGACATATATGGCAAAAACGGGTCATGAGCTTGACGGCGCTTTGACATCTCCTTTTGACGATGTTTCGGACGAATATGTTACTGCTGCATACGAGCTGGGAATCGTTCGGGGTACGGGACAAAATAAATTTTCGCCTGATAGCTTTATAACGCGTCAGGAAGCCGCCGTAATGCTTAACAATCTGGCAGGTATTTTAAATATAAAAGGAAACGGAAGAACGGAGAAATTTATTGATGAGGAATATTTTGCGCAGTGGGCAAGGGACGCAATATACAGTATTGCCTCCGTCAAAAGCGGAGCCGGTTATGTAATGATGGGCACAGAACCAAATAAATTTTCACCGTGGATGAACTATACAAGAGAGCAGGCTATCGCCACAATGCTCAGGCTTTACAATTGTCGTGATTCAAAATCCATAAGCGACGGTCAGTATACTCAGCCTGTGGGCGGGGAGTGGCTTTATTGCAGCGGCGGAGAATACGACAGCAAAAGCGATGAATTATATTACATTATATATAGGGTAAAAAAGGACGGCAGTGAACAGCAGGAGCTTTTAAAAGACAGATCATGCGGTATAAGCTTTGTAACGGATGAATTTATATATTACACAAGCGAGGGTAAATTTTACAGAATGGGACTTGCCGGCGCCGAAAAGACCGAAATAAGTCAGAATGAACTGGACAGCGCATATATGCTTACAAGCAGGGAAACCTTTGATGAAGAATACCACTATTATCTTGCGGAGGATTGGAGCAAAGGCATGAGAAGCCCCGATCAATATCTGACAAGGAGCAAGCTTGACGGCAGCGAAGAAATACGGCTTTATGATGAACCCATAAATGATTTGCCGATATTGTATGACAATTGTATTTTTGTCGTGTATAATGATGATATTCTTAAGTTTGATAAAGACGGTAATTATGTAAACCTTACGGAAAATGCCGAACAAAGCGTGTGGGATATTATAAAAATAGAGAACGGCAAAATATACTACGGCTGCGGAGATAATAGCGAGATGTATTCTCTTTCTTATGACGAAATATATTCTATGGATATTGACGGCAGCAACAATAATAGGCTGTTTAAAAGAATATCCGTAAGTTAGCATTATATTAGGATTAAAATTTTAAAAGGCAGAACATCTTATGCTCTGCCTTTTTGTTATGATATTATTTGAGTAGTTCCTCATATTTGGCATAGTCCGATTTGGGAACCTTTAATGCTTCCAAAGCCTTGTCTAATGACACACCAAAACTCGACATAACATTTTTGATATTCTCCAATAAAGTATTTTCTGCACCTTGTGCCATACCTTTTTCAATTCCCTTTTCAACGCCTCTATCATATACACCTAAGCTGTAATCACACATTTCATACACCTCCGTTTGCATTTCTTCACTCATCTTTATATCATATTCACTTTCAAGCACCTGTTTTTTGGTGTCAAGGCTCACATCCTCCGAAAACAGAACATCAAGCATTTTAATAAGTCCGGAATAGTTGCCGTCCTTCTCTCTGCCGAGGCAGACAAGCACGACCTCGTCCGTATCGTAATATCCTCTTAGGTTAGGCGCGCTGCCCACCAAGTTTGTTTCGGTAAGATGGATTCTTTTGATCGTATTTCTCATTTCAACATAGGGATTTGTAAGCACCCATATGGAAATTACTTTTTTTATTTTTTCATATTCGCCGTTTACAAACTCTCTGCCGTACTGATGCGACAGCATACGAGCGCAGTAATATCTCGCTCGCCTTAGTAGATTGTGCAGAGATTTGATCCTGCTCTGCGCCTCTATATTAATTATAAGCTTTACCTGCTCATTTGATACGGGTATACATACATCAAAGAGAATATCGTATCTTGCCGTGCCCTCGTCTATGGAGCTGTCCTCCGTGTTTTTGCCGTCAATTACGATACCTTCATCTTGGTGAACGGCTTCTTCCGATACAAGAGGCTTGCCCTCAATATATTTTTCTGCAATTTCATTTGCGTCAAAATCCTTGAACTCGGCAAGACAGCCCTTTAATATATGCGCCAGTATTATTTTAAATGATAACACCTTCTTGCAGGCTTCGTCAAGCTTGGGATTTCTGTAAGCTGTATCTATTGTTCTTGAAACAGGCGTGTTGCTTTCCATAGCCCATTGCTCCTCCTCTTTGTTTCTAATTATATTTTATTATAACAGAGGTAAAAAGTCAAGTAAAACGCTTTGTCTGCTTTTTTGTTAACGATATTATAGGTTTAATATATAATAAAATTATAATAACATGTATTCAAATATGTTGAGAGGTTATATATGAAACTTATTTTTACCAAGGACACCGACAGAGCCAAATGCACATATTTCTCTGAAAACATACCTACACTGAAATGCAAAGTAGAATCTTTTTATTTTAAAAAATGTTCTTTTATATTAGAAAACGAAAATAATGAAATTTGCCGAGTTCTTTGTAAAGAAAAAATTATAAAATATTGTGTATCAAGAATATTTGATAATTGTTTGGACATAAGGTTTGAAATATTAAAGGACAATAAGAAAATAGGAGAGATCAATGTAAAAAGAAATAGAAAAATATGCTGCTATACGGGCGACAACAAATATACCATTGCATATGAGGGAAAATGTTATTTTTCATTAAAAAAGAATGATACACAGTTTGCAATTTCACGATTTAATAATTATGCAAAAAATAGTATAAATAAATATATTGTTTTGTATGAAGAAAACTCGGACAATATCACTGAATTATTGTTTTTGCTTCTTTCATTAAATGATTATTTGTTTTTTACAGACATATCTTGTAAAGGGTATGACACTTTTCATATATCATTTAAAAAATACAGATCAAATGAGATTTGTTGGCGTCCTGCCGACAAGGCGGAAATATCATATGATGATATAGAAAAAATGTGGAGAAATGAGGATAAAGCTATTATAAAAAACAACATAATTATTATAATTTTTGAAGTTTTAATAGTTGTTATTGGGTTATTTATGTTCAATATATTAAATGCCGGCATATGGATATATATAATTCTTTTTATATCAGTGGCATACAATTTGTATAATATTTTTAAAGATTAAAAAAACAAACCGAGATAAACTTTGCCGTAACAATATTATTATATAAAAAAGGCAGTAACCTGCCTTTTTTCACAAATAAAGAATATGAGCCGAACTGTAAGCCGAGTTCTGTCTTGGACAGTCATCTATCTGGTATTATCGTCGCCGATAATCTCTAGCGTTCTTTACCTCGGGACGGAACGAGCAATCCCAATGTCCCGATTTGAACTTGCTTCGGATGGGGTTTACAGGGACCCGTTGTGTTACCATAACGGCGGTGAGCTCTTACCTCACCTTTCCACCCTTACCCGACAAATGTCGGGCGGTTTATTTCTGTTGCACTGGCCTTGGAGTCGCCTCCACCGGACGTTATCCGGCATCCTGCTCTGCGAAGCCCGGACTTTCCTCAGACCCAAAGGTCTGCGACTGCCTGTCCGACTCATATGATATTTATTGTTTTATTACCGTTACCATTGCGATACGGTTTTCCTCTATTTCGTCTATTCTGAAAATATAACCCTCGTATTCGACGGATATATCCGTTTCGTCCTCGTCCGGTATCCTGTCAAGCTGACCGATGAGGAAGCCTCCGAGGGTGTCGAAATCCTCCTCGGGCATTTCTATGTCAAGCTTTTCGGCTACATCGGAAAGCGCCGTTGAGCCTTCTATTCTTATTACTCTCTCCGTTATTTCGGTTATTTCGGGCACTTCATCCTCGTCGTATTCGTCATGTATCTCGCCCATGACTTCCTCTATAAGGTCCTCCATTGTCACAAGACCCGCAGTTCCGCCGTATTCGTCCACAACTATAGCCATATGCACATTTTTGTGCTGCATTTCCTCAAATAGGCTGTCCGCCTTCTTGGTGGCAGGCACAAAATAAGGCTCCATTATTATATCTCTTAGATTAAACGAATCCCTGCCCTCGCCCAGAACGGAGGTCATGAAATCCCTTATGTGGAGTATACCTATTATATTGTCTATATCGTCCTGATATACGGGTATTCTGGTACAGTTGCCCGTTATTATCACCTGCGTAAGCTCGTCAATGCTTATGTCGATGGGGACAGCGAGTATTTCCTTCCTGTGGGTGGCTATTTCATCGACATTCTTATCGTCAAAGTCAAAGATATTTTTTATCATTTCCTTTTCGTCTTCGTCTATGCTGCCCTCTTCGCCTCCCGCGTCTACCATCATAAGGATCTCATTCTCGCTTATATCCTTTTCGTCCGATGTGTCGCTCTTGTCGGCAAAGAGATTGAAAACGCTCACAACTATGTCAATAAGCCATATGAAGGGTCTGAACAAAAATGCAAGTATGTCCATAAGCCATATGCACCTGAGCACTATTTTGTCGGGATATTTCTGCGCAAGGCTCTTGGGTATTATTATGCTGAAAAGAGCAAATACATATGTGAAAACGAGTATTACCAAAGCCGCGCACACAAATATCACAAGTCTTTTGTCAAGGGCTGAAAAAGCGCCATATGAAAGCACAAATGCAAGTATATCGTCAAACACACCGAACGCAAGTATAAAGCCCACCAATATGCCCAGAAGGGCGTTGACTATACCCGCGGTGTTTGTGTATCTGCGCGAATTATCTAAAAGAGCGTTCAGCTTGTCGTGGTTGGGGTCCTCTTTGTCGGAGGTATATTTGCCCCGCCTTATGTCCATGACCGAAAGAGATGTGGAGCAAGCCGTAACAACTCCCTTTAACAGTATCAAAAGCAATATGATCACTATGTCGCTTAACAAAATTAAAAGCCTCCGTATACAATCAAATTTATTCATCTTATAGTGTATTACAATATAGGCTCAAAGTCAAGTTACAACTTTATTGCACCTTGACAAAAACAGGGAATAGTATTAAAATCAATAGTAACAATACAAGCAAGGAGAATTATGATATGGCTAAGGAAAAATTGGTTACGGCTATCACCTCAATGGAGGATGATTTTGCCCAGTGGTATACGGATGTAGTGAAGAAAGCGGAGCTTATAGACTATTCAAGCGTAAGAGGCTGCATGATATTAAGACCCAACGGCTACGCTATATGGGAGAATATACAAAAGGAGCTTGACAGAAGATTCAAGGAAACGGGCGTTGAAAATGTGTACATGCCTATGTTTATACCCGAAAGTCTTTTGCAGAGAGAAAAGGACCATGTTGAGGGCTTTGCTCCGGAGGTAGCATGGGTGACGCACGGCGGAAACGAAAAGCTCCAGGAAAGGCTCTGTGTAAGACCTACATCGGAAACGCTTTTCTGCGACTTATATTCAAATATAGTTCAGTCATACAGAGATCTGCCCAAGCTCTACAATCAGTGGTGCTCCGTTGTGAGATGGGAAAAGACTACAAGACCTTTCCTTCGCTCAATGGAATTTTTGTGGCAGGAGGGACATACGGCACACGCAACGGCGGAGGAAGCCGAGGAAAGAACCATACAGATGTTAAACGTATATGCCGACTTCTGCGAACAGGTGCTTGCAATACCCATGATAAAGGGCAGGAAGTCCGACAAGGAGAAGTTTGCGGGCGCTCATGCAACATACACCATAGAGGCGCTTATGCACGACGGCAAGGCGCTCCAGTCGGGCACAAGCCATAACTTCGGCGACGGCTTCGCAAGAGCGTTTGACATACAGTATACGGACAAGGACAACAAGCTCCAATATGTTCACCAGACATCATGGGGCTTATCCACCAGAATAATAGGTGCCGTCATAATGGTGCACGGCGACAACAGCGGACTTGTACTGCCGCCGAGGATCGCTCCCACGCAAGTGGTTATCGTGCCCGTAATGCAGCAGAAAGAGGGCGTGCTCGAAAAGGCAAACGAGGTAAAGGAAAAGCTTTCAAGCGTTGCAAGCGTTATGCTTGACGACAGCGACAAATCGCCCGGCTGGAAGTTCAGCGAGCACGAGATGAGGGGCATTCCCGTGAGAGTGGAGCTTGGACCGAGAGATATAGCCAACAATCAGGCTGTGCTTGCAAGGCGCGACACGGGCGAAAAGGTTACCGTAAGCCTTGACAACATTGCAGAGGAAGTGACAAAGCTCCTCGATGATATACAGAATTCTCTGCTTGAAAAGGCAAGAAAGCACAGAGACGCTCACACATACACAGCCACAAGCATGGAGGAATTTGAAAAAACTATAAAGGAAACCCCCGGCTTTATAAAGGCAATGTGGTGCGGTGATGAGGCGTGCGAGCTTGAAATAAAGGAAAAGACGGGCGCAACATCGAGATGTATGCCCTTCGAGCAGGAAGAAATATCCGACAAGTGCGTATGCTGCGGAAAGAAAGCCAAGACAATGGTATACTGGGGCAAGGCATACTGATAAGCTTTTATATTCAATCGTTTAAACAAAAGGAGGTATTTTTATGGAAATCATCAATGCTGTTATAGAAAACACCGACTCTCCGGAGATACAATCCATACTTGCAGGGCTTAAGCCCGAGGAGGACAATCTCTTCACAAACGAAAGAGAGGACGGCACCGTAGAGGTGGAATATATAGAGCCTATAAACAATATAAAGACGATAGGCGTTATTCCCGCCGAGATAATTGAGGGTATAAAGGAAAAATACGGCGAGAATGTTTCATACGATATATATGACTATGTTGTCACATTCGATCAGGGATTATACGGTCTTGCCGTGGACATAAGCGTTGAGGAGACGGAGGAAGATAAGCCTCCCAAGGAAAGACGGCTTCCCCTGCCCCTGCTTATAATAGTGGGCGTAATGACGGCAATACTCACCGTTGTGCTTGTGATAGTCAAGCTCATATTCAACAGAAGCAAAGACTGATGATATTACAAAAACTGCCGATTTCGGCAGTTTTTTATTATATGTATTGAAAAAGATAAATTTTTCTGTTATAATTCAATTTATAATTTTTTTGGAAAAAAGGGAATACATATGAAAAACAACACAGAAATATTTGAAAGTATGTCCGTGGCGAAGGCTGTGCGCACAATGGCTGTGCCTACGATAATGGGACAGCTGATAGTGCTTATTTACAACATAGCGGATACATTTTTCATAGGGCGTACAAACGATCCGTACATGGTGGCGGGAGCCTCGCTCATACTGCCCGTATTCAATATATCGCTCTCCATATCGGGACTTGCGGGCGTGGGCGGCGGCACGCTTGTTTCACGCCTTCTGGGACAGAAAAACACGGACGAGGTAAAGAGAGTATACAGCTTCAGCGTATACCTAAGCATTATTGCGGCGGCGTTGTTCTCCGTGCTCACGCTTATATTTATGAAGCCTCTTATGTACTTTCTGGGAGCGGGCAGCGACACATACCGCTATGCAAGCAGATATGCCTTTTGCGTAATAGTATGCGGCGGCATACCTACGGTGCTTTCAAATTCGCTCTCGGCCTTTTTGCGGAGCGTGGGAGAATCGGGAAAAGCGGGCTTCGGCATAACTATGGGCGGAATAATAAACATAATTCTGGATCCGCTTTTTATGTTCGTGCTCTTTCCCAAGGGCTATGAGATAATGGGCGCAGGCACGGCAACCTGTCTTTCAAACTGTATAGCCTGCGCTTACTTCATAGCGGTGCTGAAGACAAGGGGCAAGGACTTCGTGCTGAAGCTTTGCTCGCCGTTTAAGCTGCCCTCTTTAAAGAGCATAGGCAGTGTGTTCTGCGTGGGCGTGCCGTCATCCGTGGCGACCCTCCTCTTTGACCTTGACTATATGATAATAGACAGGCTCATGGCAGGCTACGGCGACTTTGCGCTGGCAGGCGTGGGCATAGTGCTTAAGGCGGAGCGCTTGCCTCTTAATGTGGGAATAGGAATATGTCAGGGAATGGTGCCCATTGCGGCTTATAACTATTCGGCAAAGAACTACAAGCGAATGAACGACACAAAGAACTACGCCTGCAAGCTGGGGCTTGTGTGCGCGGCGGTAAGCGTGGCCATGTATGAGATATTTGCGGGAGGTATAATAAACATATTCATAAACGAGGCGCAGACGATAGCGCTTGGAACCACATTCCTAAGAGTGCGCTGTCTTGCAACGCCGCTGATGTTTTTGAGCTTTTTCCATGTTTATCTTTTCAACAGCTTCGGAAAGGGCGGTTATGCCCTATTTTTGGGCTTGATGCGCTGGCTGGCGTTCAATATACCCATGCTTTTTATACTGAACAGTCTGATAGGAATGAATGGAATTGTGTGGTCGCAGTTTGCGGCGGATATATTGACGGTGCTTTTGTCGATAATAGCATACAAGAGTTTTGAGAAGAAAGAGTTAAAGGCAGCTTAAGAGCTGCCTTTTTTATTGCAAAAGAAAGGCGCCTTTCGGCGCCTCTCTTATTTAGCTTATATTAAATTAATTATATGAAGCTGTCTTTGTTGTGCCGTCCCATGCAACCTTTGCGCCGAGGAAATCGCCGATCGCTCTGAATGGTATGAACATTCTGTCGTCCTTGATCTCTGCTACAACGCCATAGTCCATAGCTATGGGCGCACCGTTTACTTCAATTGTGTTGCTGCCTGCCGTGAATACAGCCTTGCTTGTGCCGTATGAAACGGTTGCCTGCTTCTTTACGCCGTCCCAGGAGATAATGCTGCTTGTGTCAGCCTCGGACGCGTCGCCGCCTGCAAGGGCAACAGCCACAAATCTGAGCGGTACAAGAGTTGAATTTGATGAAGCCTGGATATAAGGAGCTACACCCATATCGATCTCTTTACCGTTTACGCTTATCTTAGTGCTGCCGATGTTTACGGAAACATTTTGTACAGTAGCGGGTACCGTAGGCTCGCCCGTTGCATTTACATCGGTATCCGTATCGGTGTCCGCAGCATTGCTTACAGCCTCGCTCTCAGCCTCTGTTACATCGGTCTTGGTAGCTGTCTCAGAGCTCTTCTCGCTTGCTGCCTGCTGAGTCTGAGCAGGGCCTCTTCCGCCGCCGCCACCGCCGCCCGAAGACGGTCTTGAAGCTGATGTTGTTATTTCCGTAGTTGCTTCCGTAGCCTGTGTGGGCGCCTGAGTTGTTGAGTCGATCTGTGCGTCCGTTGAAGGCTCTGCGGGTGCGTTGGTAGATGGCTGTACGGGTGTATCCGTTGAAGGCTCTACGGGTGCATCGGTAGATGGCTGCGAAGCGCCTTCCTTGAGCTTATCTATAGCGCCGTTTATATACTTATCCCAATACGGAGATGCAACGGATGAATCGAAAATGCCGTCCGCATTTCTGCCGTAGCCCGTGAATACGCCGCTGTTGTTTATAATAAACTCCGTTACCTCATTGCCCGATACGGGAGCGGTGATCTGCATTGCAGACTTGGGAGCTATTATAGCATTTGCAAAGCCTATATCGGAAGTCTTTATCATATAAGCAAGGTCTGCTGCGATAGCAAAGCCGCCCAGCTTGGAGTGGTGAGTCTTCTCGCCTGCCGCAAAGAGTCTGAATGATGTGGGTGAAGGCTGATCTCCGCTTACTATTGCGTTATTAGCCTTATCCTCCGCATAAGCGTCCTCATACATCTTCTTTGTGTGGCTGTAAAGGTCTATATAAGCCCAGCCGTTTTCTTCGGCTACCTGCTTTGTGGCAATTACATACTCGTCATGATCGCCGTGGTGAGAAGTGATCTTGCCGTCGGCATCAAAGTATTCTCTGGATACGGGGCTTACAAGTATGGGAGTTGCGCCTACTGCTACTGCAGCGTCAGCCATTTCCTTAAGATACCACTTGAAGCTGCCCGAGCCTGCGTCCGTAGTATCCTTCTGAGGATCATACGGATAGCTGCCGTTTGCATCGGGAGTACCTACGGGAACATATCTGTCTGCATAGCTTGCTGATGAATCGTTATGACCGAACTGTATTAACAGATAGTCACCTGCCATCATCTGCTCTTTGATCTTGTTGAAGAGCTGCTTTTCGTCATTCATGAATGTCCTGGTACTTCTGCCGCCCTCGGCATAGTCCATGACTTCATACTTGCTGTTGTCTACAAAGTACTTGAGGAATTCGCCCCATGAGCCTTCGGCTCTGTTTGCGCCGCTGTTGTTGATAGCGCCTGCTGCGTAATCCTTGACCGTAGAGTCACCTGCAAGGAATATAGCTGCCTTACCGCTGGGTCTTTCGGTCTCAACAGAGCCCGAGCCGAGAGTAATGGCTGCATTTGTTATTATTTCCTTAGCCTCGCCTACATTGCCTAATATAGTGCAGGGCGTTACCTTTACCTTAAGCTTTGAGCCTATCATATCGTTTGTGATAAGTACGCCCTTGTTTGCGATGCCTGTTGTGGTCTTTATAACTGTTTCCTTTCCGTCCTCGGCAACGAGTGAATAAACTATCTTGGAAGCGTCGTTTGCATCGTTTTCGCCGATAGAATATTTAACTGTGAATGTGTTGCCCGTTGCGGGAAGAAGAACGTCGCCGTCTGTTGAGAAATAAGGATCCTGAGTGAATGCTACGGGAAGCTTATCCTCTGTGTAATAAACGGGCGTCCAGCCGTCGAAGTATGACTTGACATCGATAGCCTTTGCTGCATCGTCGGTTAAAACAGTGCCTGCAATTCTCTTGGATGTATCAACGGGTGTGCCGTCAAGATTCATTGTGCCGTATTCCTTGAACTTAGCCTGATCGGGCTTAACGCCTGACATCTCTGTCCAACCCTCTGCTGTGATGGCGTCGGAGTTTTCAAGCATTGTGTTAAGGAAGGTAATATCGGAATTTACATCCCAGGGTCTGCCGAAGTAGCCTGCTGCGTGCTGCATACCGTCCTTGTTTGAAACGGTACAAGCTCTGAAAAGGTAGCCCTTATAGCTTGAAGCCTGTGCGCCGAGGTCGCTTGCGTTTCCTCTGCCTGCTGTGATGTAGCCGCCCATGCCCTGATCGCTGTAACCGCAGAATCTGAGCTCACAGCCGTCAAATACAGCATTTGATGAACCGAAGATATAGTCCGTGTTGCCCTCTATGATACAATTCTTTAAATATCTGTGAGCCAAAGTCTTGTTGGCATCACCGAAGTAAAGAGTATCCTGAGAGCCTATGAATGTACAGTTGAGGAACTCAGCCTCGTCCGCCTCAATAGAAATAGCCGTGGATCTCTCCGTAGCTGCCTTGCTTGTTACATCAAGAGCATAATTTCTTTCGGGGAGAGCGCCTGTTTCAAGTACGCCGTCATCTATTTCCTCGTCTGTTATATACTTGTTGAAAGAAGCCTCAAATGTGATCTTTTCTGCTCTGAAGCCCTTTGCTGTGTTCTTTACATATACACCTGTGCCCCACTTGGAAGGCTCGATCTCTCTTGAATATTTGTCATGAGCATTTTCTACATTGTAGTAGCCTGTGGAATCAAGTGAGTAATAGTGATAGCCTATACCATAGTACCATGTAAGCTTGACCTCGCCGTTTCCTACGGGAACCATAGTGATGTAAGGTGTGTCAACGCTTACCTGCTCTCTGTAAGTGCCTGCCGCAATATGTATTGTAACTCTGTCAGCCTCCGACTGGGGATTGATGACCTTTGCGGCTGCAAGAGCCTCGCCTACGGTGTCATAATTGTTTACTTCGCCGGGAACACCTACATAGATGTCCTTCTTTGTTGTGTCAACAACGGGAGGAGCGGGATCTACGGGAACAAAGAGAATGTCCTTGTTAACATCCTTTGTGCCTACAACAACGTGAGCAGATGTCTTATATCCCTCTGCCACTGCCTGAACGGCATAGCTGCCAGATCTGAGCTTAACGCTGTAGATATCGCCTGTTACCGTGCCTGCGTATGAATAATCATCATCTACATTTACAAATGCTATCTCTGTAACATTTGCTCCGCCGATGATCTTACCCGTAACTTCATACATTGCCTTTAAAGCGACCTCGATATCCTGTGTGATATCTGCTGTGCCGCTGAATGAGCCGCCCTTTGTGATCTCATAGTCATTTACACCCGCAAGAGAAGCCGTATACTCAACATCGGGCTCAAGAGTTGCCTCAAAGCTGAGATTGGGCGCTACTGTTGCAACAACGGGATCAGCATTGGAATCTTCACCGGGAACAAATGTAAGCACGAGCTTCGATGTATCATAACCATCTGCAAAGCCCCTCAGGCTGCCCTTAGCCTTATATGTAGCCTTTACCTCTACATTGAGAGTAACATCCTTAGCGCCTGCAAGAAGGTCATCCGTTGAGATGCTTATCTTTCTTGTGTCGTTTGTGAAGCCATAACCTACAACGCCCTTCGAAGAAACGGTGTAGTTATAGCCGGGAGTAAGGTTAAGAGGCTCGCCTATTTTACCCTCTATCTTTTCACCCGTAGCATCGTTTACAGCAACAAGCTCTGCTATAGGAGCATTGTCATCGTTCTTGCCGATAGCAAATGTAACGGGAACGGAAGGTGTGCGAACTATTCTGTTTACGATAGGCTTTGAACCGCCTGCATCGAACCAAAGCTTATAGCTGCCGTTATACTTTGCTATAAATGTCTTTATAGTGTTTGTTTCGGTTGTTTCAATAACATCAGACTGTACACCCTCATCGCCAAGATATGTGCAATAGAGAATGTTTTTGCCTGCATTGCTGTTTGCGGTATAGACCTTTATCTCACTGCCTGTCGTAACATCGTTAAGTGTAAAGCATCTTCTTGCTTCGCCGCCTGTACCGTTTGCATACCACTGACCTGCCGCTGTATAGCCGTCTTCATATGCAAAGGACGCTACTGCGGTAAGTGTGCCGTAACCTCTTGTACCGGGTTCTCCCGCAGCATTGAGATAGAACAAACGGTCATTCTTTTCCGAGGTTACTGTTATACCGTTGAAATCGGTGTCTCCTTTTTCAAGGAACTTACCCTTGTTTCCGCTTGCCTCGTCACCTACAACGGTAAGTGAATCAAGGAAAGCAGTGTCAATATGATTTGTGTAGAGCGATGTATCCTCTTCGAGAACACCGCCGAAATCCCATACATCTATGGGACCGCCTGCCGTATCTGCCAGAGGCTCTATGTAATCTGCATCCACAGCCTCGGGAGTTACAACAGCGTCAATGTCGCTACCCTCTATGTCGGCATCCGCAAAGGCTACATTTGTAAACATAGTCGAAATGATCATAACAAATGCCAGAACACGAGATGTAAAACGCTTTGTGTTTGTTAACATTGTTTTTCCTCCTTTTAATAAGTTTATATGTACTTTGCAGACATTATCATCTGCGCATATATTACAATTATATAACATTTATGAATTAAAGTCAATATTTACACAGATATTTTAATATATGCAGAATAGACAAAAAACTGCATTATATTTTGTTTAAAGCGTAAATCACTTGCTTTCAAAAAGCTCGGCGCATTCTCCGAGAAGCCTCCTTATCTCAAGATGCTGGGGACAATGGGCTTCGCATTTGCCGCATTTAAGGCACTGCGAGGCAAGCGCTCTGCCGTTTGCATAGCGTCTGTAATACATTCCCGCATTGCCCATATTGTGAGTGAGCCTATAGGTATTGAAAGCCGAAAAATATTCGGGTATGGGTATGTCCATGGGGCAGTCCTCGGTGCAGTAACGGCACTTTGTACAGCCTATGGCTGAATTTTTTTCTATTATATCCCTTACCCCTTCTATTATTTTTTTCTCCTCGGCATTGAGCGGAACGGGATCGCTCATAAAGCTTATGTTGTCCTTAAGCTGAGATATGTTGCTCATACCGCTGAGAACCAGCTTGACGCCCTCCAAAGAGGCGCAGAAGCGCATTGCCCACGACGCGGGAGAGCTGTCGGGCGCGTAGTCCTTTATGAGCTTTTCCGCCTCCTTTGGCAGAGCAATGAGGCTGCCGCCCTTATTGGGCTCCATAACGATTATTTCCTTGCCGTGCCTTCTTGCGACATTATAACATTCCTCGGAGCGTACGCTTGGACTTTTCCAGTCCAGATAGTTGAGCTGGAGCTGAACGAACTCCACCTCGGGATGAGCCGTGAGCACCTTGTCCAAAAGCTCGGGTTCATCGTGGAAGGAAAAGCCGAAATGCTTTATACGACCCTCCTTCATTTTTTGAGCAATAAAATCAAAGCCTCCGAATTTTTCCGTATCGGCATAGCTTTTCTTCCATATATTATGGAAGAGATAATAGTCGAAATAATCCACGCCGCACCTTTGAAGCTGTGTTTCAAACAGAACGGGATAGTCCTGCGGACCCGTCACCCTTATTGTGGGCATTTTGTCGGCAAGCAAAAAGCTGTCCCTTGGGTATCTTTTTACAAGAGCCTCGCGTATCGCCTCCTCGCTTTTTTCGCCGTGATAGGGATAGGCAGTGTCAAAATAGCAAAAGCCGTTTGACATAAAAATATCCGTCATTTCACACACCTGCGCCATATCTATGGATGTAAAATCGCCCTCCTTTAAAATGGGCAGACGCATAAAACCAAAGCCGAGTTTTTTCATATTTATCACCTCGATATATAATTTATTATTTAATTATAATATAACACAATAACGGGCTTCATACAAGAAATATAGCCTTGCTTTTGTGTTTTAATGCAATGAATTTTATTTTTAGTGACAAAGTGAATATTTTGTGATATAATTATGATGAATTTATTAAAATCCAAAGAGAAGGAGAAGAACAATGAAAAAAATTTGGACAAAATACTGTGAAACAAACCTCATCATCAGAATACTGATAGGTCTTGTGATCGGCTCCGTACTTGGACTTACGGTGCCTCAGCTGGGACTTGGAGTGCTGGGCGATATATTCGTAGGCGCTCTTAAGGCTATCGCTCCCCTGCTTGTATTCGTGCTTGTAATAAGCTCGCTCGCAAATGCGGGTTCGGGCATAGGCAAGCGTTTCCGTACAGTCATAATACTCTATATGCTCAGCACATTTATGGCTGCGTTTGTGGCTGTTGTAGGAAGTAAGCTCTTCCCCATTACCGTTGACCTCAACATTGCGGAGGCTGCGGAAGGCGCTGCTCCCAGCGGTATAGGCGAGGTGCTCCACACTCTCGTTATGAACATGGTGTCTAACCCCGTGACAGCTCTTTCAAATGCCAACTATGTGGGCATACTTACATGGGCTGTGATACTGGGCATAGCCATAAAGCTGCTTGCAAGCGACGGCACAAAGGCTACATTACAGGATATTTCAAGCGCGGTAACAAAGACCGTGCAGTGGGTAATAAACTTTGCGCCCTTCGGTATAATGGGACTTGTGTTCTCATCAGTCTCGCAGAACGGACTGGGAATATTCACGCAGTACGGAAAGCTGCTTGCTCTGCTCGTGGGCTGTATGCTCGCGGTAGCGCTCATAGTAGATCCCCTCATTGCGGGAATATGCTTAAGAAGAAATCCCTACCCGCTTGTATTCAGATGCTTTAAGGACAGCGGACTTACAGCCTTCTTTACAAGAAGCTCCGCGGCAAACATACCCATAAATATGGCGCTTTGCGAAAAGCTCGGTCTTGACAGGGATATGTATTCCGTATCTATACCTCTCGGCGCAACCATAAATATGGACGGCGCAGCAATAACTATAACGGTTATGTCGCTTGCGGTAGCCAACACGGTAGGACTTAATGTGGACATACCCACGGCATTTATACTGAGCGTTATAGCAACTCTCGGCGCCTGTGGTTCATCAGGTGTTGCAGGCGGCTCGCTCCTGCTCATACCTATGGCTTGCTCGCTTCTTGGCATAGGCAACGACATAGCAATGCAGGCAGTCGCTATAGGCTTTATAATTGGCGTTGTTCAGGATTCACTCGAAACGGCAATAAATTCATCGGGCGATGTGCTCTTTGCGGCAACTGCGGAATTTATGGAGTGGAAAAAGGAAGGAAAGGAAATAAAGTTTTAAACAAGCTAAAAGCTCCCGCTGAAACGGGAGCTCAGCTTGTCGAAAAAGTCTAGTAAACACTAGGCTTTTTCTTAAATTTGTGGTATAATTAGATGAGGTGATAATTAT
>CANQVZ010000017.1 GCA_947627425.1 uncultured Clostridia bacterium
CTATTCGCTACCATTGCACCGAAAGATTTATCGGACAGCCGTTAGGCTGGTTTTCGGCGAAGCCGAAAATGCTGATGCCCCTTCGGCTCAGACAAGCGGCTCGCACGAGCAGACATCCGATATATATTGTAGGGGCGTGCATTGCACGCCCGAAACTATCAAATTGCACCACTTATTAATGTAGGGGAGACCTGTGGTCTCCCGTAGGCGACTACAAGATTGCACCGAAAGCCCTTCATTATCATTTCCCAACAATCACAAATAACAAAATCCATCCACATCAAAAAGTCCCTTATCGCCCAGCTTAAGATGCGGTATGACAAGCAGCGACACAAAGCTAAGTATCATAAGCGCCTCGCTGCTGCCGTG
This sequence comes from uncultured Clostridia bacterium, assembly GCA_947627425.1. Lineage (GTDB taxonomy): Bacteria > Bacillota > Clostridia > Lachnospirales > CAG-274 > Gallispira. Next base: position 370 of record CANQVZ010000017.1, read on the forward strand.
GGGCGAGAGCCTTTTGACCGCCTCGACGGTCTTTTCGTATTCCTCCGCGGTCTCCTCCGCAGACTTAAGCGACATAAGCCCGCCCACGGGAAGCTCCGTGAAGGCGATCACCTTCTTATCCCGCACAACGGCTATACCGCCCTGCTTTCCAAGTGCGTTCACGGCGGCAGCCATATTTTCGCCGTCACTGCCCAGAACGCTTATATTGTGCGAATCGTGCCCTATTGTCTGAGCCACGGCGCCATTGGTCATGCCGAAGCCCTTTATAAAGCACTTACCTATATTCCCCGTGTTACGGTGCCTTTCTATGTTGGCGCAGAGCGAAAGCCCTTCGGCGCTGTCGCAATAGACCTTTTCGGTCACGAGAGAACCGCTGTTAAAGGCTATCACGGGTTTGTTTTTGTCAAAATCCAAAGCAAGACTTTCGGGAGTTATGCCCGAAACATTGACAGTATTTTCAACCTGCGAGCTGTCCGCCTTTATCCTCTCAAAAAGCGGTTTTCCGTCAAGAGCAACAAGTCTGCCCTTTTTGTACACCCTCTCTATATTCGTTGCGTTTATATCCCTTGTGACTGCAATATCCGCTTCATAGCCGGGCGCTATTGCGCCCTTTCTGCCCAAGCCGAAGCTCACGCAGGGGTTATAGCAGGCTATCGTGTATACATCAAGGGGATCATAGCCCAAAGCTATTGCCTTGTCTATACAGTGCGATATTGTGCCCTCGCTCAATATCTCACCGCTTTCCTTATCGTCCGTGCAGAAAGCAAAATGCCTTAAATTGTGCGAATCTACAGCCTTCATAAGCTCCTCGAGGTTCTTGCTGCCCGTGCCCTCTCTTATAAAAATATCCAGTCCCGCGCTGAGCTTTTCAAGCGCCTCCTCATATGATGTGCACTCGTGGTCGTTCCTTATGCCCGCGCAGACATAGGCGTTAAGCTCCCTGCCCGTAAGTCCCGGACAGTGACCGTCTATGCGCTCCGCCGTGCCGAGCTTCTTCATCACATCGCCGTCACAGGCGAGCACGCCGGGATAATTCATCATTTCACCCAGCCCCAGAAAGTTGTATTTTTCATAGAGCTTTTGGGTAAGCTCTCCGTCTATCACACAGCCGTTGTGGTCGAAGGGCGTGGCAGGCACGCAGGACGGGAGCATAAAATGCACCTCCAAGGGCGAAGCCTTGCTGTCCTCCAGCATAAACTCCAAGCCCCTTTCTCCGCACACATTGGCTATCTCGTGAGGGTCGGCTATTATGGTGGTGACGCCCTTTGGCATCACGGCGCGGGCATAGCCCGAGGGAGTGAGCATGGACGACTCTATGTGCAGATGACTGTCCACAAAGCCGGGAGCTATATATGCGCCCTTTAAATCCACTTCCTCCTCCGCCTCATAATCGCCTATGCCGAGTATAACGCCGTCCTTTATGCCGACGCTGCCCTCAACTATGCGGTGTCCGAGCACATCTATTATTTTTCCGTTTTTAAGCGCTATGTCCGCTTTTTCGCTGCCAAGGGCGGCTTTTATTATTTCTTTGGGCATGACCTTCTCCTTTTATTCTATAATGTCGTTTTCGGTATTTATGTCGGAGCCGAGCACATACATGAAGTAGAGCGACTTGGCTGCCTTTTCCCTTGTTACCTCGCCCTGCGGGTCGAGAGTGAGACCGTTTTCCATCTTGCCTCTCTCGCTGTCCTCGCTTCTTATAAGACCCAACTCATAGGCATCCTCCACGGAATTTTTGTATTCGGGAGAGATTTCCGACTTATCCTTTATTGCGCCGTAGCCCGCAAGCGGATAGTACTGCGCCTCCTCGCCCACAAGGTTGGGGTCGTACTCGGGATCGTCGGGCGAAATATTGGTGCCGTTGTACTTTGTCATATAGTCGGGCTTTTCGGTATACTTGGCGTTGTATGCCTTAAGATTTATGTCAGCCATTACCTCTCTTGTGAGGACTTCGCTGCCGTAATATCTGTTCAGGTCAATGCCGTAGAGCTTTTCAATGGCTGCGGCATATTCATATACGCTCATTTTATCCTTAGGTCTGAAATTGCCATTTTCGTCCTTTACCATTATGCCGAGCTGAACCATTTTTTCTATCTGATTTCTGTAGTAAGCGTCCTTGCCCGTGACATCTGCGCAGACTTCGGGATATACCTTGTCCCAATCGCCCGAGCGCACATCCGCCGTCATAGCCTCCGTCATGGGCGCAAGCTCGGTATATTCCGTTGAGAGCCTCTTTATCTCCTCTGCCACTATCCTTGCATACTGCTTTGCAAGGGCTTCCTTCATATGAGTTGTGTCTATCTTGTTGTCGGGATGACCGTTTGCATAGCTGCCGCTGTTTGTCTTGCCGGGGGTCTCGCCCGCCTCAAGGCTCATAACAAGCGACATTGCGGCGTCATAGCCTATCTCCGTGAGATATTCGCAGCTAAGCGTGTTGAGGTCTGCAAGAGGAACATTCATTTCCTCCGCAACGTTTTTCATCACCTTTACAAACTCTCTGTCCTTTGTGGTAAAGCTGTTTTTGAACTCGCCGTTTTCATACTTGCTCGCTCTTGTCATGGGCGTTACAAGCACGGGTATCATACCCCTTGCCCTTATGGCGGGTATATAGCATTTTTCGAGATATTCCTTATACATAGCCTCCGTGGAGCCCACGCCGAAGCGCGCCGTTGGGTCGGACACCATGCCTATATCTCCGCCCTTTTTCTCGTCGTTATGTCCCGACTGTATGAGCACAAAGTCGCCCCTGTGTCCGGTCATGAGCACATCGTTGAGCCTGCCCTCCTGATACATCTGCTTTACGGAGCGGCCGCCCATAGAGTAATTGACAACATTTATTTTGTCCGTATCAAAGAGCCTGTCAAACACCTGTCCCCAGCCGCACATAGGCGCCTCCTCAAAGAGATAAGACTTGAGGGTGGAATCTCCCAGAAGATAAACTGTTTTCTTTTCGCTCTCGTTCACGGGTATTGCCGAAATTGATATCATCTTGAGCACAACGGGCTTGTTGAGTTCCTTTGCCTCTACCTCTATGTCAATGAAGTCTCTGCCGTTGGCATAGTCGAAGCTCCACACATCGCCGTCCCATACGGCAGGGTGGAGATTTGGCACAAGCTTTGCCGCATCCCAGTATTTAGAGGTCTCCAGCCTGTAGGTCTGCATAGCGTTCACGCTCAGAAGCGCATTTTCGCTGCCGCCTGCCACATTTACCTCTATGTGATAACCGCCCGCGGGAGCCTTCACTCTGAATACCATACCGCCGTAGTTGTAGCCCGTTGCCTTGTTTATGTCGAGATGAGCGCCGTTTTTATCCACGGTGTTGAACATCTGCACATTTTTCTCGACAACGCGAAAGCCCTCGTCGGTTTTTTCTATCTTGCCCATGCTCACCGTCCTGTCGGGCATGGAGGTAGTCTTTTCAACAAAGCCGTAGCCCCTGTCGAAGTCGTACTTGAGCACCTCGGGTATCACCCTCGAACCCTTTATATACTCCGATGTGAAGTTGAATGTAATGTCCTTGAATTCCCCGCTCGTGCCGGCAAAAACAGGCACCGACATTGTAAATATCATAGCCATAATAACAGATACCGCCTTTTTCAGTTTCATAGTTGTCCTCCTTTGCTGTGATTGTTTATATATAGTTATTTATATTGTAAAAGCACATTTTGCTTTTATTAATAAGCCCAATTTTTCTCCTGCATAAAAAGACCGTAGATATAGTTGGGCGACTGACCGTAAAGCCCCGTGTCGTCATCCGACAGAAGGGCAGCCGTGTCTGAGGTATAAAAGAGATCCAACGCCGCCCTATAGTCCATATTTATCTTTTCCATTATTTTTTCTACAATAACGGGAATAATTGTAGCTCTTACAAGATAATGCTCCACACTCATACCTCCCCGCACTCATAGCTTTTTACAAATGTCAGAGCTTCAAGAGCTTTTGCCGTGCAAAAAGCTATCTGATTGTTTATTTTTTCAAATCTGAGCCTTTCAATGGCGTCATCCTTGCGCATTATACCCTGCATTACATAAGAGACAGTCTCGCCCACATTGTCGTTGGCTATTTTGCCTATAACTATATCATAGCCGTGGCTGTATGCTATATCGCTTCTGCATTTCAGCACAGTTTCCAGCCATTCCATAGAAGCGCCGTCAAAAGACATTATATTGTTTTGCGCCGAATCATCCCATTCATACACATTTACTATGGGCTTGGCATTTTTATTTCTGCGCCTTTCTATCTTGGCTTTTCTTATTGCCCATCTTTCCGCCTGCTCTCTTATATCCGTAGTGTAGAAAGCGAAGCCAAAATCCCTGCCTATTTCGTGTTTGATTATTTCAGGCTTTATTATTTCAAGCGTTGAGCCGTGATATACCGTCATTTGTGATCGCCTCCCAGATAATTATCAAAAAACTGCATGAGATACTCCATGCTCATGCCGTGGAGGTCCTCGTAATCCTCTTCAAGCATATCCAAAAGACCCGATGACGCAAAAATATCGTACACCTCATTGCTAGGCTTTCCTATATGATGACTGTAATATTCTATACAAAATGTGTTAAACGATAATTTACTCATAAAAATACCTCATAAAGCTATGGTCATACTATAATAAAAGTATAGCATAATTTATTTGTCATGTCAAAAACCTTTGTAACAAGATAAAAAAGAAGGCGCCATAAAGTGCCTTCTTCCTGCGTGTCGATAAAATATTTTTTTACCCTTCAGTCGCCCTTCGGGCGCCAGCTTCCCTGCTTCGCAAGGACGCCTTATAATGTGCGTCATGCGGGCGGAATAGGCGTACTGTTAGGATTTAAAACATTTTAAGCCGTCCTTTAGCCCGTTAGGGCTAAGGGAAGGGGAACCAATTCAAGCAAAGCTTGCTTTGCGATGAATTGGTGGAAGGGTCATGTTAGTTTTATATTCTGCAGAGCTGTTCCCCATATGCTTAAGTCTGTTATGTATAATAATCGTAGCTGATATATTTTAAAAATTATTATGATACCAGTCGATTAATTCTTTTGTATTTGATACTTGTTTTAGTATTTTATCTCCACCTATAACGATTTTATAATATTCATCTTTGAAGTTTTCGTATGTAAGCTCAATAAATTCCCATTCGCCTTTGGCAAAGCCCTCGGAAATAAATGTAAATCCAACATCTGTTTTATGTCCAAGTCTGCCTTCTATCATATGTCCTCGTTCGTCCGGAGTATAAAAGCAAATTCCTTTAAAGTCATGAAAATTGGGGTCAACATTCATAGCAAGACTGTTTGCTTTACTATTACCTGCCATTTTAACTGCATATATCTTGTTTTTATCTACAAAACTATCTTGATTATTCATAATAAATCAAAGCTCCTTTCATTAAAATACCGAAAGAAGGCGCCATAAAGCGCCTTCTTCGATAATGTCTTATTTTACTTCACATTTACATAGCTATATGAGCTATCGAGTGTTTTCTGGAGTATCTGAGCGACATCCGCGGATGTAAGCTTATCGTTGCCCGATACCTTACAGCGCTCTATCTGCTCGTCCGTCATGTCGGAGGTTTCGGGAGAAAGAACATATCCGAGGACTCTATCCGCATCGAGAACGGTTATCTTGTTGTCGCCGTCCGCATCTCCTCTGTTGCCTATGGCAAGCTCAATATTGCTGAACTGCGTTGCATTGTATCTCACAAGCTTCATGGAATCCTGAGCCGCATCCGTTGCAAAGCCAACATAAACGGTCTCGGGAAGTGTGGTGGTGTAGGTGCCTACATTGTACCACTTGCTGCCGTCAAGAGAAGCCGAAAGTATTACATTCTGTCCGATTCTTTCAATTCTTGCCCAGCCTGTGTTGGGAGTCATATCAACTCTTACCGCGGGAACGCCGAGCATGGTTGAAACTCCGCCGTATCCTACATTGCCGTCTGCCGTGCTTCTGTATATTGCTCTTATGTTCTTAGCCTTTACAAAGCCGCCCGTCACATCCGTAGAGCTTGCGTAATCCTCACCCTTTAAATATGTGAGTGAAGACATATAGAACTCTGCCGTGGGCTCAAGGCTTGAGCGTACCATAAGTCCCGACTGCTGATAATAGTCGAGCTTTGCAAGGTTTTCAACCTTTGCGGTGAATGTGAAGTCGCCCTTTACTTCCTTATAGTTGAAGTGGAAAGCGTCGGGAGCCTGTGTCGAAGCCGTGGCGAGCATACCTATGTGACCTGCGCCCTCCGAAACAAGCGTATTTGACGCGCTGTCGTAATAGTCTGCGCCCTTAGCCTTTACTTCGCCTATGTCGGCAGATGTGAAGCCCTCAAGATTTCCGCTTTGTGCCGATTCAACGACCGTTACGGGAACTACTGTTGAAATATTGCTTCCCTTGTCGCCCTTTACGCTGAGTGAAAGAGTATACATTCCGACTGCCATATCTGCGGGGATAGTAAATTCGTCCTTATTCTCGGCAATCACCTTGTCATTGAGCAGTATGCTGTAATTTCCTGCGCCTGCGTTCTTTGTAATAGTATAGGTCTTGCCCTTTGCAAGAGTAACATTTACATCTATATCGCCTATGGGCTGACCGTTTTCATTGACAGCCGTTATAGCAGCCTCGGGAGCCTCTGCCTTTGCGGGCTTTGCGCTCTCGTCCCACTCGCCCAGAAGGTCGCACGCATATACCTCTACATTTGTGTAGCCAAGATAGGGCTTTGTTTCGTCCGTAACTATGGCAGATGCGTCAGCCTTGTCGTTGGGGTTAAGACCGTGAGCGTTCTCCCATTCGTCGGGTATACCGTCGGAATCGGTATCCGTTGGTGCGGTGCCTGCGTTGAGAGTGCCTATTCCGCCTGCCTCAAATTCATTGTTTATGAAGCGGCCCGTGCCGTTTTTAAGCTCTCTTATGAGCCTTGCGTCCTGAGCGTCTCTCACATAGCTTGCGCCAACGCCGTCAAGAACTGCCTTGTAAGCGTCCTCTGCGCTTGTCGCTGTATATTTTTCTGTAAGCTCAACGGGAGCAGTGAGCGTACTTGCATCGCTTATACCGCTGAAGCCGAGCTTATTGTCCGCAGTCACTTCGGAACTTGAAGTCATTACATTGTCCTTGAAGTAAAAGCTGCTGCCGTCTACATCAAATATCTGTGTGCCTACCTTTTCAAGAGTGTTGTTGCCGGGCTTATAATAGTTGCCTATCATATTAGCCTTGCCGTCGCCTCTCTCGCCGCCGTAGCCCGAGTTGTGTCCCCAGTTGTAGACTACATTGTTTGAGAATTCAAGCTTATTGGGATATGTAATGCCCGAATATGTGAATCCGCCCTCAAAACGGGGATTTCTGGTGCCGTGATTAGCCCAGAGGTTGTGCGTATAGCTTACATCGGAGCCGTTTATTATGGAGCCCATGCCGTGCTTTGCTTCGCTCTCGCCCGCAGCCACCTCATTGTCGCCGTTTTTGATTCCCGTCTTGTTGGGGAATGAAAGGCTGCTTGCGATGATGTTGTACTGTATGCTGGAATTGATTATTTCCTTTGCCGAGAAGCACTCGTCAACGCCCCATGAGAATGTACAGTGGTCTATAACTATGTTTGAACCCGTTGCGGAGGCTGCATCCTGGTCGTAGCCCTCGCCGAGACGGAAACGTATGTATCTTGCGATTATGTCCGTGCCGTCAAACTTTGCGGAGGCGCCGTATATGGTTATGCCCTCGCCCGGAGCCGTCTGACCCAGAATAGTGGTGTTGCTGTTTATATTGAGTCTTCTTGCATTCTTTGCAGCCTCGGGATCCACATTTATAACACCGCCTACGGCAAATGTTATTATAACGGGATAATTCTTGTCGCCGTCGGTCCTGTATTTTCTCTCAAGACCATAGCGCAGTGAACCGGGCTGAGAATCGGAAACGCTGTCCGTAAGGTTTGTGACAACATACACATCGGCAGGTCTTGTTTCGGAGCCTCTGCCGCCCTGAGAATACTTTCCGCTGCCCTCAACGGTGGGGAAAGCGGGGTATTTTATAGCGGCAGCAGGAGTAACTACAGATGTTTCAAATGTTTTGAGCGCATTGCCGCTGCTGTCCTTTGCCGTAACTCTGATGAGGTATTCCTTATTGCCCTCTACAGATCCCGTAAATTCCTCCGCAAACTGATTAAGAAGGAAAAATGTAGTGCATCTGTCTGTTGAATCGGGTCTTTCAAGCTTCTTGCCGTGTATAAGGTCATCGGGATCTGATATAGTCTTGTCGGTATCCCAACTTGCGCCGTTATCACCGGAATATTCTATTACATATGACCTTGCAAAATCATTTGCAACAACTTTGTCGCTGAGATATGCATTTTTTATAAGTTTTCCTCCTGCACTTGGTTCGGGGTCATGTATAACAATAGGATAATCCGTCTTTTCGTCTGTCAGACCAAAAAGTACCTGACAAGGCTGCTTGGATGATTTGTCCGGATTTGTGGTGTGTGAACCGTCTATTTTCCAGTTAGGAAAATTAACTATCATACCCTGTGTGGGGTTTGTCCATCCCTGCTTGGGATTTTTGGTGGATTTTAGCTGTCCCTCTGCTTTAAGGGGATTAGCTTGGATAGGTTCGCCCTTTTCGTCAACGGCAGGCCATGTGAGAATAACCTTGCCGTCCTCAATGCTTGCTTCAAGCTTATCGGTAATGTGATAATCATAATCATTATTATCATAATATCCAAAAGCAATTGAATTAAAGAGCGTAAGTGTCATTACCATAGCAAGCGCCATGGCTGTAATTCTTTTAAGCATAAAAATATATTCTCCTTTCATTTGATGTATATAGAATAATTATAACATATAACAGAAAAAAATAAAAGCGGTATTATATAATTTTTAATAAAAAAACTGCCCACCTCGTGAGCAGTTTTTATCATCATTCAATTTTTAAAACACATCGCATATCTGTTCGCCGGGGATCTTATCGCTATACACATAGCTATATATCATATCCCTATAAGCGTAGACCTTATCGGTGAGTTCCTTTGCCTTTGCGGCATCGGGAACGGTCAGGCTGAGGTCGCCGGGAGCGTCGGGGGTGGATGTATTGCTGCCGTCTATGCTGTAGAATACGCCCTTCATGCTCTTTGCCTTCATTTTGTCCATCCAATAGTTCTGGGCATTGTTGAAGCTCAATGCATTTTCGATGTCATAGCCTGCGCTGCCGTTGTTCTGGTCAAAGCCCTTTGCGGGGGTCTGATTTGGCGTGTTGGCATGGTCGAAGGCTATACAGTTCTTTATATATCTGTAAGAGCTTGACGGAGTTTCCGCCGAGCCGAACTTGAAGCCGTTGGGGTTTCCTCTCCAACTGCCGCTGTGTATATTGTTATAGTTGTTGCTTGTGCCGAGGAGCCTTACTGTTACCTTGGGCCAGCTTGTTACGCTGTGAGAGTTATACTTTGCCTCGAAATCGGGGTCGTTTTTGAGTATTTCCTCTACATAAATGAGGTTTTTGTCAAGCGGGAAGCCGTATTCGTAGTCATATTCGCCCGTGAAGGCATAGGGATTGCCGTTGTTCCATGCAAGACATTCCTCATAGTAAACACTTCCTATATAAGGCGTACCTTGGTCAAAGCTGTCCCAGCCATCGTCGCTGTTTTCCCATGCGCGGCAGTTGTAAAATTTGTTTTCCTCGCCCGCCTGGAGTTTAACGGAAAATCCGTCCGCATCAGCGCCGTTTTTCTGTATAAGGTCAGCATTTCTGTAGCTGTCCACAAATCTGAATGTATTGTGAGAGCCGCCGTTCGTAATGGAAACGCCCGAATTGTTGTTGTATCTGAATACGCAGTTTTCAAATGTACAGTAGCCTGCGTTTTTGCCCTTTATTCTTATTCCGCAGTCACCCGCGTTCTGAACTATAATATTGCTGAAGCTGTAATAAGAACCGCTGACACGAATACCCGTTCCGCTTTCACCGCTCTTATTTAAGCTGTCTCTGAACTTTGCAAAGTCGAGAGTTGCCGCTGTGCCGTCGGAATTTGTAATTCCCACTATATCTACATTTGCGTTTTGCGCCTCAAGCTTAAGGCTTTCCGTACACTCAATGGTTCCCTTTACATAGACCTTATTATTTTTCTTTGCAAGTTCACTCTTGAGGTCGGTAAAGTTGTCCACCACAACGCCGTCGCTGTAGTTGCCCGTGGTAACCTCGGTGGGTTTGTCGGTCGTTGCCTCCGTGGGCTTTTCGGTAGCCTTCTCGGTAGTGGTCTCCCTTTCGGACACTGCCGAAGGCTTATATTCCGAGTCGAGTATCATCTGGAGGATCTCCGCAACATCAGCTGAATCAAGCACCTTGTCGCCGTTCACATCCACTATATCCATATAGTTTTCCTTAACCTCAACGGGCATTTTTTCACCGTTGAGCACCTTTTTGAGCACAACGGAAGCATCGTTCACATCCAGTTTTCCGTTGTTGTCCGCATCGCCGTAAAGCACTGTTTCGGCATTTGCAAGAGCCGTGAATGAAAGCGCTGCAAGAACCGCCGAAAGCAAAACAATAAATTTTTTCATCTTCGTCCTCTCCTTTGTGATTTTATTCCTTCTCATAAAACGCCTTTACGCCCTTTATATACCTAGCCGCCGTCTTATCAAAGGCGGGCATAAGTCCTATCTCCTCATCTGCCGAAAGCACATTGTGCGCTACGGCTGCAATGCCGTCAAATGCATCCTTAAGGCTGCCGTCCCTGCAAAAGTCCACAACGAGTACATAGGTGGGCTTTTTTTCGCCCTTTTTGACGGTCTGCATAAAATACACCGCCTTTATATTATCCTGCGAGGCAAAGTATTCCTTAAGAGCGTCCGCAAGCTTTTCGGGCGGGTTATACGCAGGCAGAAGTCCCGAATTTCCCTCCGTTTCAACTCTCTGCGTGTGTACCGTATTGCTGTTTGGCGAGAGCCTTTCAACATTTTCCATAAGCTCATTTTTAACGGCTATGTTGCAGCCCATAGGGTCGAGCACAAAGCCGTCGTAATGCTCTCTGTTGGCAAGCACAAGATGCTTTATGCTCTCGTAGCTGCGCACAAGATACATTTTGTTGGGATTTTTGTTCCACTTGCCCATTTCCTCTAGGCTCGAAAAAACAGCAAGATAAGTCTGCCCCGTTCTTGTCTGCATAGAAAAATAATTTACGGTCGCATCCTCGGGTATTTTGTTGTTTACGGGCTGAGGGATTATGACCACGGGCAGTATCAGCTCCGAATCTATAAGCTCGTGCAAAAGCCAAAGCCTGTTCTCCTGCGTAGGCTTGGCGCCGTGTCTTTCTATAGCCTCCTTCAGTGAGGCATTGTCTATGTCCTTATCCATATTTTCTCCTTAAAATGACCTTTAAGCCTTTCTGTCAAGCACCTCGTCTATGATATCCTTTACGGTGGAAAGCTTGTCTATTCTGTATACGTTCTCTCCGCAGAACACAAGAGCGTTGTCAATGTCGCCCTTAGCGGCGTTAAAGAGCGCCTGCGATATGCAATAGGGCGTGGTAGCGGGGTCGCAGTGGTGAAGACAACGGAAGCAGCGCGTCACCTTTATGCCCTCCGGCACTATATTTTTTATAAAATTGTTGTTGAGCGCTCTGCCGGGCATACCCACGGGACTTTTTACTATCTTTACATCCTCAAGCCCTGCATTCAGATAAGCCTGCTTGAACGCCATATCCGCATCGCATTCCTCGGTTGCCACAAAGCGGGTCGCCATCTGCACGCCGTCAAGTCCGAGGTCGTCAAGGCAGTGCCTTACATCCTCTCTTGTGTACACTCCGCCGCCGAACACAACGGGTATGGTCTTGTTGTATTTTTCCTCAAACTCCCTCTTGGTCTCCTTTATTTTGAGTATCTCATCATCGAAGTTGTCTATATTAAGCACCTCTTCCGCCTTAAAGCCGAGGTGTCCGCCCGCCTTGGGACCCTCTATAACAAGCAGGTCGGGCAGTCTGTCATACTTCTTTACCCAGCGCGAGAATATGACCTTGCACGCCTTTGCGGACGAAACTATGGGAGCAAGCTTTATGTCGGAACCTGCGGCAAACTTGGGAAGATCCATAGGCAGTCCCGCGCCCGACACTATGAGGTCTGCGCCGTTTTCTATACAGCAGTGCACAAATTCCTCGTAGTGAGTTGCAGCCACCATTATATTGACGCCTATTATGCCGCCGTTCGACTGCTCCTTTGCAAGCCTTATCTCTCTTGAAAGAGCACGCATATTCGCCTCAACGGTATTGGTATAGAAATCGGGCTCCAGAAATCCGGGCTGAGCCGCAGATATAACGCCTATGCCGCCCTCCTTTGCGACAGCTGCCGCAAGAGAATGCATACTTATTCCGACGCCCATACCGCCCTGTATGATAGGGATATTTGCTGTTAAGTCTCCAATAACCAGTTTTTTCATAATCTACCTCTTTTTATATAGTAATTACACGAAATCATTTGTGTGAAACAGTCGGTAATTTTAAAATTCAAATTATAATACAGCTTAATTATAACATTAAAAAATCCTTTTGTCCATAGATTTTTGAAATACCTTTAAGGCATTTTGACATATGCTCAATAATGTTGTATACTTAATTAAAGGGTGATGGCATGGAAAAAAGAAATTTTTTTAACAAAAAGGATATCGTCATAATTACGCTTATAATTCTGGCGGGCATATTTCTTATGTATTTCATGCCCGAGGGCAGGGGCAGCCGAGCGCTCATAATATATAACGGGAAGGAAATAGACTCGCTCCCCCTTGACAAGGACATGATATATCATCCCGATGTGAATGAAAATGTCGAGATAGAAATAAAGGACGGACGGGTGCGTTTTGTCCGCTCCGACTGTCCCGACAAGATATGCGTGAACACGGGCTGGCTCGAAAAGGCGGGGCAAAGCGCCGTTTGTCTTCCCAACAGGCTCTCCGTGACCGTAAGCGGAGGAAAAGACGATATCGAAGGAGAAATATAGCATGAAATACGGCACAAAGGCAAAATATATATCATATATGGCTATAATGCTTGCGCTTATAGTGGTGCTCTCCATATTCGAGGGCGCTCTGTGCGCCGCACTTTTGCTCCCGCCGGGAGTAAAGCCGGGACTTGGAAACATAGTCATAATGTTCGCGCTTTTTTTCATAGGCAAAAAACAGGCGTTCTGCCTGAATGTGCTAAAGGGGCTTTTCGCCCTCATCACAAGAGGCGTTACCGCAGGCATACTGAGCCTTTGCGGAGGGCTTTTGTCGATGTGCGTTATAATACTTCTCATGCTTATATTCAAGGAAAAAATTTCTTATATGCTTTTAAGCATAGCAGGCGCCATAGCCCACAACATGGGACAGCTTGTAATGGCAAGCATAATAATAAACAGCAGCTTTGCGCTCTATTACTTCCCCGTCCTCATAGTGTCGGGCGCAGTGATGGGCAGTCTTACGGGCATACTTTTAAAAACGCTTATGCCCGTGCTGAAATATCCGCTTAAGGAGGTAGGAAAATGAAAAAAATAATTGCATCGATATTTTTATCCGCGCTTGCGCTCACGCTCACGGGCTGCGCGGGAAACAAATACACCTATTCGTACTATGATGTGTTCGATACATTTTCGTCCATAACGCTTTACTGCGAGGATGTAAAGGAGGCAAAGAGCGTAAGCGACGAGCTGCACGAGGAGCTTTTAAGGCTCAACAAGCTTTTTGACATATACAACGACTACGAGGGAGTAAACAACATAAAGACCATCAACGACAACGCGGGAAAAGCGCCCGTTAAGGTGGACGAGGACATAATAAGTCTTTTGTCGGAGGGCAAAAAGGCATATGACGAAACCGACGGCACGGTCAATATAGCGCTTGGCTCCGTGCTTGAAATATGGCACAAATACAGAGAAAACGCCCTTGAAAACGAGATATACGCCGTTCCCTCCGATGAGGAGCTGAAAACCGCCTCACAGCATACGGACATAAACAGCATAGTGATAGACGATATAAATTCGACCGTATATATAACCGACCCCGACGCATCCATAGATGTGGGCGCCATAGCAAAGGGCTATGCTACGGACTATGCAAAGGAATTTCTGAGAGAACGGAGCATAGGCGCAGGCATGGTTAATCTGGGCGGAAACCTCATTGTGCTGAACGACGAAAACAAAAAGAGCTTCAAGACAGGCATAACATCACCCGAGGGCGACGGCAAGTATTCGGATATCATATTCCTGTCAAATTCCTCTGCCGTAACAAGCGGAAGCTATCAGAGATACTATGAATACAACGGCAAGCGCTACAACCACATAATAGACGGCAAAACGCTCTGGCCTGCGGAATACAACAAGTCCGTAACGGTAGTTGACGAAAGCTCGCTCAAGGGAGATATATTCTCCACAGCGCTTTTTATACTGCCCTATGAGGAGGGCAAAGCCCTCGCCGAAAAAAACAATGTGGAAGCCCTCTGGGTGACGAGCGCAGACGAAAAATATAAAACGGATAATTTCGGGGAATGACGGGCTTTTGGATTTGGGCAAATATATAGTTGGAGCTGCTTTCCTTGCTTTTTCTCCCCCCCTCAGTCAACTCTGCGAGTTGACAGCTCCCCCATTGCAGCGAAAAGACTTATTCGCCAAGGCACAGCCTTGCTTTTGCGAAGCAAAAGTGCTGAAAGAGGGGCGCCGAGAGTTTGATGTTAACCCTTGCCTCTTGGCTCCCCCATTGGGGGAGCTGGCAGGCGTAAGCCTGACTGAGGGGGAAATATCTGCGTAAATTCAGTGTTGTAAATATTTGTTTTAAGGCGGGCGTATAATGCATTGTATGGCACGAAAATAACGGGTACAGGACCCGTTATTTTTTTATACAAAGGCGTGAGGTATTTTGTCAGTTCCGCAAGGGCGGAACACGCGGCAGATAAATAAAAGCACAGAGGAAGGAGTCCTTATTTAAAGTCAGACTGCCGCAAAGGTAAAAAAGGGAATACACCGCTATGGGCAAAAAACCTCATAAAACAAAATAAGGCATCGAAGCCTTAAGCCTCAACGCCTTTGTATAAGCTAAGTATACCCGTTATGCCTTATTTTGTCAATAGTAAATTTTAAAAAAATATTACTCATCCCTCACCGCGGTATCGCCCATAGCCATACTCACGCCAAAGCAATATGTGAGGTAGCCTCCCGAAAGGTCGTCATAAATTCCCACATTGTCCTCTATGACCCACTTGCCCTTGTCCTTTATGAAGTCTATGCTTGTGTCCTTTTCATAGGGTGTGATGTTTTTGAGATGCTCGTCAAGTATGCTTTCGAGCACCTGCGACATTTCCTCATCTGTTATGGTGTCGGCATTGTCCTTGCAGTAGTCGGTGTATTCCTCCACCACATTTTTAAGCAGAGTGTTGAAATCCGCCGTCACTATATGCAAAGTGACATTTGCGTTCTTGCCCTTTCTCTCTCCGCCGGTTATCTCATATGTGAGGTTTGACGCCATGGCGTCGAAAAGCTTGCTGCCTATCACGGAGCTTTCATCATATGTTCCCGCAAGATAAGGATCCTTATAGTATGTCATGGCATACATTCCTTCAAAGTCCTTAGCCTTGAAAAGCTCTGCAAATTCTCCCGCCTGAGCTATACATTCCTCCGGCGCCTCCTTTGCCGCGCAGCCGCAGAGCATGAGCGAGAGCGCAAGCATAAAGCACAGTATTTTTTTCATGAGTTTGTCTCCTTTTTGCTTTTTTTATTTTAATTATACCACAAACAATCACAAAAATAAATATATTTCATATCCTAAAATCAGAGGGGGAAATAAAAAACAGGAGGCAATATATAATGGGAATATTTGATTTTGACAACAATTGTGTTTCGGGAAACACAAAGGTTAAGGACGAATGTATCATTGCTCTTAAGGTATATGACGCCTGCAGACAGCAGGACTGCCTTACGGTAAATGAGATAGGTCCCGCCAGAGCTGCCGTGAGCGGTACTTTCTGTTCAAACATTTCTCTTGAGCAGGGCGAAGTCATCACTCCTCCCGACACTGCCGCTGCCGTAACTATAAACAACTTCGGCACGGAGAGAGTAATAGTTGTGTCAAAGACTCCCAGTCCATTCAGAGTGGGCTATTGGGATGTCGATCTCAAGTATGTATTCAGCTATGACCTTGTGTTCAGGAATGTAAACGGCGGAGTTCTCTGCACTATACCCGCGCAGAGCGTATACAACAAGAAGGTAACACTTTTCGGCTCCATCACGACCGACTCTACCATATCCACCGACTTCCTTACGGACAGCGGAACGAGCTTCGACACGGGTTCACAGCCCTTTGTACTCGTGGAGTCAAAGGCAGTTGCTCTCAGCGCCGACCTTGATTTCGGCTGCTGCTGCGACGGAGGCGACGGAGCTTATCAGGTAAACGTTACCATAGGTCTTTTCACTATAATCAAGCTGTTCAGACTTGTCAACCTCACCGTTGAGTCAAAGGGCTTCTGCATACCCAAGGAGTGCGAGGATGTTTCAAACCTCAGCGCCTGCGACTACTTCGACGGTCTTGACTTCCCTATGGATGTATTTGCGCCGCCTCAGAAGAAGGAATTTCTTGCGGGCATAAGCGGAAATATACCCAACGAAAACAACAATGTGGGCAGCGGAAATAACAACAACGGCTGCAATTGCGGCTGCAACAACAATGTAAGCAACAATAACGGCTGCAACAGCTGCGGATGTAGGTTTTAAATAAAAGGGGGCGGAAAACCGCCCCTAAAAATTTATAAAAATAATTGTTTACTTTTTGCCCGAAATGGAGTATAATAATTTTGTGCCTGTCGTTCGGGCGCACAAAACACTTGAATATATGCCGATGTAGCACAGTGGTAGTGCAGCGCATTCGTAATGCGCAGGTCGCAGGTTCAAATCCCGTCATCGGCTTAAAAAGGACTGCCGTTCTGTTATACGGCAGCCTTTTTCATTTGCTTTTTAATTCCTCAAAAGGAGATTTTCTCGTCATCTTCCCGTGTTGAACACGGTGGTTATATATATTTCCCTTATGTTATACCTGCCCCTTATATATCTTAGGGCTGCAAGCGCCTTGTCGTAGCTCTCGTAAAAGCCGAAGACGGTAGGTCCGCTGCCGCTCATGAGAGAGCCCAGAGCGTCCTTTTCAAGCATAGCCTTTTTGAGAGAGGCTATTATGGGATAGTTATTTATTGTCACGCTTTCGAGCACATTGCACATATTTTGGCATATGCCCTCAATGTCCTTATTCCTTATAAGCTCCGTCATAAGCTCATTGTCGGGGTGCTTGTCCACCTTCGACATATCGAAGCTTCCGAATACCGCAGCCGTGGAAACATTTATGGGCGGCTTTGCTATGAGTACGGTAGTGTTGGGAAAGGGCGGGAGCTGTGTGAGCTTTTCGCCTATACCCTCGGCAAGAGCCGTTCCTCTGAGTATACAATAGGGTACATCCGCTCCGAGAGTTTTGCCAAGAGCCATAAGCTCCTTGTCGCTCGCCTTTATCCTGAAAAGATTTCTTATTCCCACAAGAGCCGCCGCACAGTCGCTGCTGCCCCCTGCCATGCCCGCTGCCACGGGTATATTTTTTTCCAGATGAAGCCTTATGCCCTTTTTGATGCCGTAGGTCTCCTTCATGAGAGCAGCCGCCCTGTAGACAAGATTTCTTTCGTCACAGGGGAGCCAGCTGTAGTTTGAGCTAAGCTCAATATCTCCGCTTTTGTCGGTGCTTATGGTGAGATTGTCGCAGAGGTTCACGGTCTGCATTATCATAGAAAGCTCGTGATAGCCGTCGTCCCTCTTGCCCAGCACATCCAAAGTTATGTTTATTTTAGCCCTTGCGTTAAGCCTTAATTGCTCCATATCGCCATACCTCGATAAAAAAATTCTGTTATACTAAATATAACAGATTTCAACAGAGATTTCAATAGCATATTGACGGAGAGCGGGTGGCATTAAAGCTACTTTTTGCAAAAAAAGCGGGGATGCTCTGCGTCCCCGCCTATCACTGCTTTTTAAACGGCGTATACACTGTAAAGATCGCCGAATTTCTCCCTTTCCTCGGTAGTCATATACTCGCTGTAGCCCGATATGCCTCTGCAAAGGAACGCTCTGGCGGTGTCCTTTGTGACGGCGTTATTGAGCCAATTCTTTATACAATTGAACGCGCCCTCGGTGTTGCCCACATTTTCAAGCATATTGATATATGCCGTCTGCATTTCCTCATCTGCTATATCAAGCGCAAGATATTTCTCGCAGGCGTCTATTGCCTTGAGAGCATAGTTGAACTTTGTATAGCCCGAAAAATCGAAAAGCATACTGTTACATCTTGCATATATCTTAAGATCCTCTTTATCCATCCTGAAAACAGGCTCGCGCGCCATCTTTGAGGTGAGGTCCTCCACCTTCTCCCTAAGCTTTGAACCGCCCTCGTTTTCAATAGTCTTAAATTCCTTTTCAAACTTACTCATATAAAACACTCCTTTTTACAATAAAATGTAACGCAGTGATGAATGTGATAAATATTGTTAATTTATCTACAAGCTGATTATACTACTCTTTTCCCAAAAAAACAACCAAAAACCAACTTTGTAATATTTCTGAAATATGTTTAACTTTAACAAAAGCTTAACACATTATATATGAGTTGCACAAAAATCTAGCTTAAATCCCGTCAAAATATACAAGTTTCATACAGCCAATAAAAGTGTTCAATTAAAATCATCAAAAAAAGCGGCATGACCGATGAAAAATTCATCAATTATACCGCTTTAATGCTTATAATATCGTTACTTTACAGCCTCAAGAGCCTTGGCGATTATCGTTGCCGACTGCGCTCTTGTGGTGAATGCCTTAGGCGCTATATTGTCGCCTATGCCGTTTACTATGCCCGCGCTTACCATTGCCGCAAGGCTCTGCTGTGCGTAGGGCGATATCTCCGCCTTGTCCGCGAACTTATCGAGGGCGGATACATCTCCGCTGAGGCTCTTGCCGGAAGCCATATTTATTGCCTTGCCCGCAAGCACCATCATATCCTGCCTTGTGATATAGCTCTTGGGGGCGAAGCTGCCGTCGGGATTGCCCGAGGCAATACCCAGAGCCTTTGCCGTGTTGCAGGCATTCGCATAATATGCCGTAGGCTCAACATCCGTAAAGCCGTCGTCTGACGCATCGGTCTCGCTTATGCCCAAAGCCCTCAAAAGCATAATAAGGAAGTCTGCCCTTGTGACATTGTTCTGAGGTCTGAATGTGTTGTCGGGATAGCCGTTTATTATGCCTGCCGAAGCCAGCTGTGTTATATAGCCGTGCGCCCAGAAGGACTCGGGAACATCCGTAAAGCCCGTCACCTTTATATCCGTAGAGCCGTCTGCTCCGCCTATAACGGGAGCCTTTGTGGTTTCCTCCGTGCCGCTCTCTGCCTGTGTAGTAGCCTGTGTGGTGGTCACCGACGAGGAACCGCCGCTTGAGCCGCCCGATGAGGACGAACCGCCGCTGCTTGATGAGCTGCTGCCGCTCGATGGCGCAGAGGTCGTAGGCTCTGTCGTGGGAGCGGTGGTAGCCTCGCTTGAAGGCTCCTCATATACGGGATCACCGTATACCTCAACGCTGCCGTTGCCCACATTGAAATCAAGCTCATACTCGCTGCCGTCAGCCGAAGCATAAAGACCTACCACATCATTCATGGCTATCTCCGATGTACCGGGAGCTATTGCCCTGAACTTTACTCTGAGGAGAGTACCGTTTGAGGTGTAGTTCTGCGCAACGCCGTCTATATTGACATTGAGAAGATTGGCAAGCTTAAGTCTGCCGAGCCTGCCCGCATTCGTCACGCCGTCGGCTCTGCCGAGATAGTCCTTATCGCCCTTCTTGGGCACAAAGTTAAGTCTGCCGTTTACATTGGAATATGCAAATATGGAATAATTGATGCCCCTCTGATTGGTATATATGATGAGGTCATCGGGAATATCCTCCACATCGCACTCCACAGCCTCAAGCACATCGGGATCGAAATCCAGATAGCACTGCATGGCTTTATAGCCCGTGGTGTTGTTGTCGATCTTGAAATCGGCGTAGAAAGTATCGCCCGTCTGTACGCTCTCACTGCTCAGCTCGCACCTGATGTCGAGAGTTTCGGCAAAGCTCAATGTGCCGAATGAAAGAGCAAGCGCGCCGGCAAGTATACACGCCGTGATTTTCTTTAACATATCTTGAATACCTCCTGAATAGAATTTATATTTTGATTATAACATACAAGCCAAAACATTTCAATCGTTTATTTGAGTGTGACAGGGTTTTCCATTTCCTTGCGGAGCATATCGTATTGCCTTACTTCTCCGGGGACCCTGAGCCATATATGCTGCTGAGGGTGGGGCGCCTCGGTTATGGGCGTCATATCCTCGTCGTACATCTCGTCCACCGTTATTTCAAGCACATCCGCTCCGTGCCTCAAAAACTCCGCCTTATCTCCGAGCACAAATTTATTTCGCTGCTCTATGAGCGCAAGTCCCTTTTCGCTGTCGTAGTCTATGACCATGCCTATGAAGTCATATGTACGGATATAGGAGCTTGTGGTATATATCTGTTCTCCGCTTTGGGGCTTGCCGTAGTAGAAGCCCGTTGTAAAGCCTCTGTAGCTTGCCTTTGCCGCCTCCGCTACATAGTGCTCTCTCTTGCTCTCATAAAGGGCGGGGTCCTTGAAGTAGTCGTCTATAGCCTCTCTGTATGCCCTCACGACAGTGCCAACATAGAAGCTCGTCTTTATTCTTCCCTCTATTTTAAAGCTCTTTATGCCCGCATTCACAAGGTCGGGTATGTTCTGCACCATGCAGAGGTCCTTTGAGTTGAAAATATAGGTGCCTCTTTCCTCCTCCACAATGGGCATATATTCCCCGGGTCTTGTTTCCTCGGTAACATAATACTGCCAGCGGCAGGGATGAGAGCAGGCGCCCCTGTTGGCGTCGCGTCCGCTCAGATAGTTGCTCAAAAGGCATCTTCCGCTGTAGCTTATGCACATTGCGCCGTGCACAAACGCCTCCGTTTCAAGCTCGGGCGGTATGCTGCGGTTTATCTCCGTTATTTCCCTGAGAGAAAGCTCCCTTGCCATAACTATGCGCTTTGCGCCCAGTTCCTTCCAGAAGAGCGCCGTGCGGTAATTTGTGTTGTTAGCCTGCGTGCTTATGTGTATGTCCATATCGGGCACAGTCTGTCTTGCCACGGAGAACACTCCGGGATCCGAAACAAGTATGGCGTCGGCTTTAAGCTCCCTAAGCTCCTCAAGATAGGCGGGGAGCTTTTCAAAGTCCTCGTTGTGCGCAAAAATATTGCAGGTGATATACACCTTAGCCCCATGCTCATGGGCAAAGTCAATGCCCTCGCACATATCGGCGCTGCCGAAGTTCTTTGCCTTTGCGCGCAGTCCGAAGCTGGTGCCGCCCAGATAAACGGCGTCTGCACCGTAGAGCACAGCTATCTTAAGTTTTTCAAGGTCTCCCGCAGGCGCGAGAAGCTCGGGTTTTGTCATTATAATCAATCCTCCAGCTTTTCAATGAGCGCCACTCCGTCGCCAACGGTAAGTATGGATGTGCGGAGAATGTCGCTGTGGGTTATTTCCCTCAGAAAGTCGTTAAGGCGGGTATGTATCGTCCTCTGCCGTCTTTCCACGGCAAGGCGTTCCTTAGCCACTCTGCCGTCCTGCAATACATCATCCACCATTATTACGCTGCCCTTTTTGGTGAGCCTCAGTACATCGGGGAGCATATTTATATACTGTCCCTTCGCGGCGTCCATGAACACAAAATCGAATTTTTCGTCCAAGGTCGGGAGTATTTCAAGGGCGCTGCCCTCAAGTATTGTCACCCTGTCCTCCAAGCCGAATTTTTTGAAATTCTTTTTTGCCTCGCCTATCATATAGGGATAGCGGTCAATGGTCTTTATATATCCGCCGTCCTGCAAAAACTGCGACATAAGGCAGGACGAAAAGCCCACAGCCATGCCTATCTCAAGCACCGACTTTGGCCTTATGAGCCCCACCACAAAGCTCAAAAGCTTGGCGACCTCCTTTGGCACTATGGGAAGTCCCTCCTCATATGCCCATCTTTGCAGCTCTCCCAGCTCTCCCTCGCAGTCCGTTTGCAGGGCGTCTATGTATTCGGCAATATAGCTTTCAACCAAACTCATATCATATCTTCCTTAATTAAGTGTACTTTTGTATTTTTCGCTTGCGGAAAGAAAATCGTCATAGTCCGCCGTGAAGTAGTGGCTGCCCTCGTCGGCATTGTCCACCACATAATAGAGATAGTCCGTGTCGGCAGGCTCCGCCGCAGCCTTAAGGGAGGCTCCTCTCGGCGAGCAAATGGGACCTACGGGAAGTCCGTCCACATAGTAGGTGTTGTGTCCGTCCTCTCTTTCGAGGTCGGCATAGTACACCCTCTTTGTCCTCTCGCCCATAGCATATATGACGGAGGCGTCTATCTGGAGCTTTATGCCCTCGTCGAGCCTGTTATAAATGACGGAGGACACAAGCGTCCTTTCATCGTCCTTCTTCACCTCGGATTCTATGAGCGAGGCGATTATAACTATGTCGTCAAGGCTCCTGCCCACGCTGACGGTATCGGCATATATGCCGTTTTCAGAACAAACCGTATCGAACTGCTTGAGCATGATATCCACTATCATGTGCGCGTCCGCGTCCTTAGGCACATAGTAGGTTTCGGGATAGAGATAGCCCTCCAGGAGGTTATCCCTGTCGGGTATGTCGTTTATAAAGTCATAGTCATAGTCCCTGCTGTCGGCAGCCGCCATAAATTCCTCTGCGGTGCAAAGCCCCGTTTCGGCGACCGTCTGCGCTATCTCGCTAAGCCACATACCCTCCTTTATGGTTATATGTACGGAATCGTCCACCGTTTCGCCCGAGTTGAGCTTTTCGGTTATATCGTAAAACTCTGCATTGCCCGGAAAGGCATAATTGCCGAACTTGAAGTCGGCTCCCTCTCCGCTCAGCTTGCACAAAAACTTGAAGTGGAACGCCGAGTCCACAACTCCGTTTTCCTCGAGTATGGAGGCTATTGCGTCCACATTGGAGCCCTCTGGTATTTCGACTTCGATAGTCTGATCGGCGCTGCCCGTGCCAAGTCTCCTGTCCGCAAGCTTAGACATAAGCGCAATGCCTGCCGCCGCTATTATAGCAATGATGACAACAACGACAACTATACATCCCACAGCCTTGCTTTTCTTTTTTCTTCTGTTACCTTCCATAATTTACCTCCGTTAAGATCAAGCCGTTAGGCGCCATAGTCTTGCCAGCCCTCGTCCTGTCGAGCGAAAGGATTATATCCCCTATTTCGTCGGGGCTTATCCTTCCTCTGCCCACATCGGCAAGAGTGCCGGCAATTATTCTGACCATATTATATAAAAATCCGCTGCCCTTTACGCGTATAAGTATGATATCGTCCTCCTTATCCACGGTGAGCGAATAAATAGTCCTGACTGTGGTCTTTGCCCTTGAACCGCTGGCGCAGAATGCCTTAAAGTCGTGTTCGCCCTCAAAAAAGGGGCAGGCGGCGCGCATGGCGTCTATATCCAGCCTTTCGCGCACAAAGTCCGTATATCTCACAAGCAGGGGATCCTTAAATTCCGAATTGAGTATTCTGTACTCGTATGTCTTGTCCTTCACGCTGTACTGCGGGTGAAACTCCTCGTCCACCTCTCTTGCGCCCGTTACGACAATATCCTCGGGCAGGAAGGAATTGACGGCATAGGGTATGTTTTCAACGGGTATAGTGGTGTCCGCCCTGAAAACCGCGCCCTGCGCCCGCGCGTGAACGCCCGTGTCCGTGCGCGAGGCTCCGCGCACTGTTATATCCTGTCCCAAAAGAGCGCCGAGAGCCTCCTCCAACCTCTGCTGAACGGTAATATAGCCCTTCTGTCTTTGCCAGCCGAAATATTGGCTGCCGTCATATGCGACTGTAAGTAAAACCCTCATGGCATCATACTCCAAGCTTTCTCAAAACAAACACCGCCAGAACGAGCAGGACAAGAAGCATATAGGAAACATAGTCCGCCCTGCCGTATTTAAGGCTTTTCATCTTTGTCCTCCGAACATCTCCGCGGTAGCAGCGCGCCTCCATAGCCATAGCGAGCTCATCCGCGCGCCTGAATGACGACACGAAAAGAGGCACCAGCAGAGGTATCATAGATCTTGCTCTTGCGGCAATTCCGCCCGTTTCAAAGTCCGCGCCCCTTGCGGTCTGCGCCTTTTTTATCTTGTCCAGCTCCTCCGCAAGAGTGGGTATGAACCTAAGAGCTATGGACATCATCATGGCTATTTCGTGGCTCGGCACGCCTATTTTCTTGAACGGCTTAAGAAGCGCCTCTATGCCCTCCGTAAGAGCTATGGGCGAGGTGGTGAGCGTGAGTATTGACGAACCTACTATGAGCAGAACGAGCCTCACGCAGAGCCTCAATGAAA
Source organism: uncultured Clostridia bacterium (assembly GCA_947627425.1). GTDB lineage: Bacteria > Bacillota > Clostridia > Lachnospirales > CAG-274 > Gallispira. The sequence continues at coordinate 24,781 of CANQVZ010000017.1, forward strand.
CGGCTATACCGCCCGTTGTTATGTGTATTATGCCGAACGAAAAAAGCTCCCTTCCCGTCCTTATGAAAAGAATGTTCAGCACAACGGTAAAAAGTATAATTATAATTATATTCTTAAGTCCGCGGAGCATAAGCCCCACGGGGACCCTGCAAAGGACTATGCACGCCGCCAGAAAGAGCGTGCAAAGAGCATAGCCCGCAATGCCCTTTGCCATGAACACAGCCGTGATGTAGAGTATCACAGCCAATATTTTGGTGCGGGCGTCAAGCCTATGTATCACCGAATCCACGGGATAGTGCTGACCTATCGTCAAATTCATATTCTATACCCTAAGAGCGGAAACGAGGATATCCGCTCCCTCCTTAACGCTGTAAATATTTTCGGGGACCTCCAGTCCCTCGCTGCGCAGTCTTGAAAAAAGCTGGGTCATGCAGGGCACATCCAGCCCAATGGCTCTCAGCCTTTCCGCCTGCGAAAACACATTGTCGCAGGTGTCGTACATTTCCACGCTGCCCTCCGACATAACTATTATGCTGTCGGCTATCTCCGCTATTGCCTCCATGGAGTGCGACACAAGCACTATGGTTATGCCAAGCTCATCGTGCATTTTCTTTATGTTGGATAGTATCTCATCCCTGCCCCTTGGGTCAAGCCCCGCCATAGGCTCGTCCAAAACGAGCACCTCGGGCTCCATGGCAAGCACTCCCGCAATGGCTATGCGCCTTTTCTGTCCGCCCGAAAGATCGAAGGGCGAACGCTCGCACATACTCTCGTCAATGCCCACGAGAGAGAGAGCCTTTTTTACTCTCCTCTTTATTTCGTCATCGGAAAGTCCGCAGTTTGACGGACCGAAGGCGACCTCCTCAAATATCGTAGTACCGAATATCTGATGCTCGGGATACTGGAACACAAGCCCTATCTTCTGCCTTATGCTTTTAAGCTTGGACTTGTCGGCGTTTATGTCCTCGCCCTTAAAAAATACCTTGCCCTCGTCCGCCTTTTCAAGGGCGTTGAAGTGCTGTATAAGCGTGGATTTGCCCGAGCCCGTATGTCCTATAAGTCCCACAAAATCGCCCTTTTTTATTTCAAGGCTCACATTTTTAAGCGCCGTGGACTCAAAAGCCGAGCCTGCGGCATAAATATGAGTGAGATCCTTTACCTCTATTATATTTTCCGTGTTTTCATTTCCCTGCTTTTTCTCTTTTTTATAGCTGAAGCCTTCCTTAAAGCCTATTTTAAGCGCCGCCGAAACGAAGTCGTCAATAGTCATTATGTCCGCGGGAAAGGCTTTTATTTCCTTATTCACAAGATAGGAAAGCTCCGTTATCTGAGGCACATCCAGTCTTAAAGAGCGCATTTTTTCGACCTTTGCAAAGACCTCCGAGGGTTTGCCCTCATCCGCTGTTTTGCCGTCGTTTATGACTATCACTCTGTCGGCAAGCGCCGCCTCCTCCATATAGTGAGTGATGAGCACAACGGTTATACCGTCCTCCCTGTTAAGGCGCATGACTGTGTTCATTATGTCCTGCCTGCCCAAGGGATCGAGCATGGCGGTCGCCTCATCGAGCACTATACATTCGGGCTTCATGGCAAGAATTCCCGCTATGGCTATCCTCTGCTTCTGTCCGCCCGAAAGACAGGATGGAGACGAAAGCCTGTATTTTTCCATGCGCACGGCTTTGAGCGCCATATCCACATTTTTGACTATATCCGCGGGCGCTATGCCCAGATTTTCGGGACCGAAGGCGACATCCTCCTCCACTATAGACGCTATTATCTGATTGTCGGGGTTCTGAAAGACCATGCCCACGGACTGCCTTATATCCCATATGTTGTTTTCGTCCGAGGCGTCAAGACCCTTTATATAGAGAGTGCCGCCCGAAAGCATATTTATACCGTTCAGAAGCTTGGCAAGAGTGGACTTGCCCGAGCCGTTATGCCCCAAAAGCGCGACAAATTCGCCCTTTTTGATGCTTATGTCCACACCCTTAAGAGCCTGCATCGTCTTTTTTTCGTTTGTTTCGTCATCATAAGAGGTATAATCGTACCTTAAAGCTGCGCCCTCGATAAAATCCATATATAACCCTCGCATTAACTCAATAGTTAATTAATTATACAACAATATGGGAAAATAATCAAGAGCTATAAAAAGCGGGCGCCTCCTCTACTCTTGGCTCCCCTATTGCACCGCAAAGATTTATGTAGACATAGCCCCCTCAGTCACCCTTCGGGTGACAGCTCCCCCATTGCAGCGAAAAGACTTATTCGCCAAGGCGCAGCCTTGCTTTTGCAGAGCAAAAGTGCTGAATAGGGGGAGCCAAGAATTTGGGGCTGACTGCTACCTCTCGGCGCCCCCTGTGGGGGAGCTGGCGCGAAGCGACTGAGGGGGTAAAAAACGGGCTGAGGAGAACTCAGCCCGTGCTTTTATTTATGTATTATGCTATAATGCGTTTAGGGATAGGCGAAAGCCTTGATCTCACAAAGAGATTCAATATAGCGGTTGTTCCTCACTTTTACATAATTCTTGGGGATATGATGCCTATGAGATAGGATAAATGTTTTTGGGATTTTATGAAGGGAGGAATAGTATGTATTATGAAAAAGTATTTGAAATTGATACTGTTTCTGCTGCTTTGCAGAGATGTATTGATATTTACATATTTAATTCTTTGCATATTAAAATAACCGCTCTCAGTATGTCCAAAAAAACTGAATAAGAGCAGTTATTTTAAATAACTCATTTTTCAGAGGAACAACTGTGTTGTTTCTCTTTGTGTTTTAATAATAACATAATTTTTGCTATATGTCAAGCAAATAACTAAAATAACTGCTCTCAGTACTTCCAAAACTGAATAAGAGCAGTTATTTTAAATAACTCATTTTTCAGAGGAACAACTGTTGGTTGTTTCTCATTGAATCGGAAAGATTTATCCGACGATGCCGTAAGGCATCGCTTTCCCGTAGGGAAAGTTCTGATTTGTGCTTATATGATAACATAATTTTATTTATATGTCAAGTGCGAATAAAAGCGGGCTGAAGTTTCCCTCAGCCCGCGTTTTTGTTATCAGCTATGAAGTTGTCCGCCGTGTATAACGGTCATACCTATTGTTTCAGCCTTCTTGCCCGAAAGAGGAGTAACTGAGCTTTTTATGTTTATAGCGTTTGTGTTATCAATTGATTCAAACGTATTTATAAACATTGATGGTCCTTCATATATTCTTTTCATGTTTATCAGCCTCCTTAATTAATTGTGATTTCAGCAGCTTCTTCTTCCTGAATAAGCCACTTATACTGTCCATCGCCACCACTTGCGGCTGATAAAGCACCGCCTACGGCATAATATGTTCCTGCTCCTTCCAGAATGGTAGCATATACATATGTGTCTGAACCCTTATCTATGTTTTCGCTGTCCAGAACTATCTTTTCAAATACCGTATTTGTTTCATCTCTTATTATGTTTGCGCCGCTGTCATTAGTCATTTCAATAACGCTTGGCACAACACCGTTATCATCCGTTGCCTCAGCTGACTTGGTTACATAATCGTTGTTAGTTGAAACATCATTGTCTGTATAATCTCCGCTGGCTTTCACAATATTGTTGATATGGTCATAGTTGAGCATATCCTTATTATTTGATATAAATATTGCAAACTTGTCAAAGTCGTTCAAGTCGGAGGTACCTGCAATAGTATCTTCATATGTACCTATTATAAGCTTTGCATTGCTTACACTGTCATCGTTGTAATCCTGTATATTATCTGCAATTACCTTGAACGGTGAAGCAACATCAAATGTTATTGTCGTAGCATTGGCAGGCGAATCGCTTGCAGCAGTGGATATAAGAGCATATCTGCCTTTTCCGAGCATTATAGTTGCCTCAGAATAGCTGCTGTCAATCAGCTGTGATGTATTCTCGTCCAGATTGCAAAGCATACATGGCTTGTTTGATACATTTATTCTTGTAAGGAAGTTATCGCCTTCTCCTATTTGGAATAATACATAGCCTTCGGGCGTACTGCTTCCTGAATATAAGCCTATACGACCTTCGTTTTCGCCATAGTAGTTTGTTCCACCAGTATATTGTGTATATGGATCAACATTTGTCGTCTTAGATGGCTGATATATGCCCTTAGCATAAATTCCCTTGCCATCCTTTGCCTTTCCGTCCTCATCTCTTGCATTGCCTATGCTGTATTCAGATCTTGCTACTGAAGAAGTGTTTGCATCGGCATTACTTCTTACAAATCTGTATGTACCTCTTGATACATAATCCGATCCCATAGATGCTCCTGACCATAAAGTTTCAAGAGTTTCATAATTGACATCGGTTGCGGAGGTGATGATGATATCGCGCGTCTGAGCTCTGCTTGAGCTTCTGGGCGAAACAGCTACGCTTGAAGTTGAAAGCTTGTAGGTATCATTGCTTGCTATTTGTAAGGTATATGTACCCGCAGGCATATTTACCATATGAGTAACGCTTTCCTTCTTTGCAACAACGCCACTTGTACTGCCATGATGATATGTTTTGTCAGAGAGTGTAAATATCTTTGTATCTCCGTCATATACCGTTATTTCTTGTCTATAATCCTTTATGTTTGTCTGGAGGTCTACATCATATGTAGGTGCAGCAAAGTCAAAGTTCTGAACCGTAGCTTTTTCTGCTTCTACTGTTACAGTTTCCTCCTTTGCGGTCATACCGTCTATCTTTACATTTACCTTGTATTGACCCGGCTCAAGACCTGCGCCCTTGTTGTCGCAGGAGTATGTGCCTGTGCCCTCGGATACATTTATTGTCTCTGTAAAGTCATTGCCCACACCCGTTATTGTGACTGTCGCTTTTGGCTTTGAAGTGACCTTAGCTGTATCAACTGTAACATTGGCTTTTGGGTCTTTATCAGTAACTAAATCTGAATTTTCATACTCATCCGTACGGACTGAATAGTTCTTTGTGTAGGTAATGTCGCCGCTTATACTTGCCTTCTCGGGCTCGGCAGGACCTGTTACAAGAGCCATAGCGGCAATTCTTACACCATTATTAGGTGTAAGAGTATATTCACCCGTACTAAGACCGCTTACACTGCCTGTATCCCATGGCGTTGTATTATCACCGTCTGCAATACCCTTTGAATCAATAGTACCTACCGTACTGCCACCAACTTTTGCAACTGTAATATATCTTGTACCACCGCCTTGATAAGCTGTAAGAACATAGAGTGTAGCATCCGAAACACCCTCGGGGACTTTTATTTTAAGCGAAGTTGTACTGGAAACATTGCCACTTCTTCTAGTAACAGTATACTTTTTAGAACCTATATCTAAATATTGTGTACTTCCTATATCACTACTATTGCCGCCCGGCATTGTTACAAACACATCAGGATCATTGCAGTCGCTTACCTCCAAATTATTTTTTGGTGCGTCTGTTGCCGGATCATTTAAGTATACATATATATTTGACTTTTCTGTTTCCGGAGTTGCATCCGAGGCAGTGAACTTAGCCGAATATATTCTTATATTACCGTTTTTATCAGCCTTACCGGGGTTATAAATACCATATGCTACACCCGGTTGGAGATGTGTGAATGTAATAGGCGTAGTATCGGTTACATTTTCAACCTCCGAATGAGTGATACCTACATATGAGTTCACATCTTCAATTTTAGCGTCATTTTCTTCATCTATTTTCATTAAGCCGATAGTAGCGTCATCGCCTGTTGACTCTATATCCGCTACAGCTTGGCATTGAAGCTCAAGAGAAAATTCCTTGCCCTCTGTATCCTTTGTATCTGCAATCTTAAAGCCAATAGCGCTGCCGTAATTGTTGCCTGTGTCGTCGGCATCATTACAACGAAGAACTACGGCAAAGGCTTTTCCGTTTTCAGAACTCTCAGGCTTATTGCCGCCGGGGGTCTGTCTTAAAGCATAAACGCCATCGTCACTATAATCAGCGCCGAGCACTCTGAAATATCCGCCGCCTATTACAGTGCCGCCCATAAGTCTTTCTGCGGCAGCTGCGTCGGAAACCTTTATGGAATTGAATTTTATTTCACTTGTTGTATTTGTATCTACATCTTTTAATTCATCGGCTACAAAATAGGCTTCAAATTTAGAATTGTTGTCATCTACAACAAATTCTGTTTTTTCTTCACCCACTGCCGATTCCTTGAGAGTACCGCCTGTCATTGTTGCCGTATAAGTACCTACATGAAGAGGTAAAACACTGCTCTCTGTATCTATTCCATAACCGCCATTATCGGTATCGGAATAAATCGTACCTAAAACAGCATCACCCTTAGCGTTCATCTTTACGGATATTACATCACCTCTATGCTCCTGACAAGCTAAGTGAAGAACTCTGTTGCCGCCATTTTCTATGTTTATGGCTGAATAGGGTATCTTTGCACTCTGAATAAAATAATCATCAACTTTTGCAGTTCCAGCACTTCCATCATCAGTTATTGTAAATATGTAAGCGCCATCTGTTTCACCCTGTGTAACACCAACTGTTGATGTAGTTATTACTCTCTTTGTAGGAAGAAGCTCATAGTTATCGCTGTCATCTGCAGTAGTATATGTAAGTATAGCGTAATCCTTGCCACTTACAGCACCTGCTGTTAATGTTCCTCTAAGGCTTGAACCTGATTTCTCTACAGTCCATGTTAAATCTTTTCCTATACCCGCATCTTCAAGTTTGAGGTAAGCAAGATTTCCACCACCGCCTGAAAAACAGAATGAATGAGATCCTTTTTCAGCAATAGTATATGTTCTTTCATTTCCTTCATTGCTAAAGGTTTGTCCTGTTTGTTCTACACCGTCAATTTTTGATTTTTTATTTCCTGCTGTTGCAAATACAGTCAATGTTGCATTAGCACCTGATGTTTGAAATTTTATTTCTACACCATCTTTTACAACAACATAATGAGTATATCCATTAACAGGTGTATCAAATGTTTTAAGGCTTGCTCCAACTGTAAAATTAAATATACCGGAAAAAGTATCATTATTGCTAACATTGTCATCTGCATAATCTGCGGCATTAAATGTATTACTTTCTATTTTATGATCCGCAGCACTGACACTTGCCGTATTAACGACAACAAGCGAACTGAGCATCAAAATAAAAGCCAACAGTCCGCTGAACGTTCTTTTGAAATTCATTCTCATAAAAACATCCACCCTTTCTGTCTGAATTTCAACATTATAAAATTGTAATTTTCGCTAAGCCCTAGAATGTTAAGTCGGGTTATGAACGACCTGAGCCCCTGCGCACACCGAGCAAAAACCCCTTTTCGCAAGGGTGTGTACATAAATATCGCCGTCTCATTTTGCCGCTGTGATCCAAGCAGCGACAATTGCCCGAATGAGCCGAAGCTCCCTATGATAGGGCGATAAAGGCTCATGCTCCGAGGAGCACGCCATGAAGGCGGGAAGGGGGTTCCCGACTTAACAATATAAGGCTTCGCCTGTGATTGGCGTATATTTTAAGCAAAGCTTTTGCTTAAAATCTGCGCGGAACATGAAAATACCCCCCCCACGATGATTTCGTGAGAGGGATATGGTATCTCATTATGTGGTATTACGGGAATTTCCCGTAATCTTAAAATTATGATAGCACTTTTTTTATGGCAGTGCAAGAATAAAAATGCAATTTTAATGTGATGAAGTAAATTTTTTACACCTTGCATAATTTTTGAAAGGGGTTTTTGTGCATTTTATACCCCCTCAGTCGCTTTCAGGTATCAGAACTTTCCCTTCGGGAAAGTGCAGACTGTCGAAAAAGTACCTTTATACAAATAAAACCCTTCCGTCAATCCTTTCGGATTGACACCTTCCCTTAGCCCTATCGGGCTAAAGGACGGCTTATAATGTTTCTATTCCTAACAGTAAACTTATTTTGCCCGAAGGGCACAACACTATAAGGCGTCCTTGCGGAGCAGGGAAGCTGGCGCCCGAAGGGCGACTGAAGGGTCAAAAAAGTATTTTATCGACACGCAGAACTTTCCCTTCGGGAAAGTGATACTTCGTATCATCGGATTAATCTTTCCGATTCAAATGACAGCTCCCCCCCATTGCACGCCCGCAATATATACCTTCCCGGCAAAAACCTCTTGACTTCGATATATTTATATGATAAAATAAGCCTTGTGACAATTCACAGGTAATTTTATCCTTACTCTTGCCCAGGGCAAGGGTCAAAGACCAGAAGGAGGTGCAAAAAGATGAAAAAGTATGAACTTTGTGTAGTTTATTCCCCATCTTTGGACGAGGAGGCGTTAGCAGCGGCTCGCGAGGGCGTTAAGGCTCTTATAGAGAGATTCGGCGGCAGCGTTGAGAACATTGATGACTGGGGAAAGAGAAGACTTGCTTACGAAATTCAGAAGGTGAACGAGGGTATTTACGAGTTCATCAAGTTCAGCGCAGAGCCTACAGCTCCCGCAGAGATAGAGTCTCGTATGCGTATCAACGAGCAGGTTCTCCGTTATCTCATTGTCAGCGATGAGGACTAAAAGGGGGCGTCATTGTGAACAGAGTTATATTGATAGGCAGAATGTCGAGAGACCCCGAGGTGAGATATACGCAGGGCGCAGAGCCTTTGGCGGTGTGCAGCTTTTCGGTGGCTGTTGATAAGCCCTACTCCAGAAACAGGCAGGAGGGCGAGCCTACTGCGGACTTTATAAACTGCGTGGCCTTTGGCAGACGCGGCGAAAACATAGGACAGTATTTCCGCAAGGGCAATAGAATAGCCGTTCAGGGCAGAATACAGACAAGAAGCTACCAGGACCAGCAGGACAACAGAAGATATGTTACCGAGGTAGTGGTGGACGAATTTGACTTCTTGGAGAGCAGAGCCGAGAGAGAGGCTTCTCAGGCTCAGCAGAGCTTTGGAGCAAACGAGGCTCCGAGCGCTCCTGTACAGATGCCCTCCGCAGGCTTCAGCATAGACAGCGATGCCGACGACGAGGACTTGCCGTTCTGATAAGCGGAATTTTTGGATTTTTTAAGTAAGGAGGATATTGCTATGATAAATAAAAAGCGTGGCAGGAGAAAAAAGAAGGTCTGCGTTTTCTGCGCAGAGAAGGCTACTTCTATAGATTACAAGGATGTTGCCAAGCTCAGGAAGTTTGTTTCCGAAAGAGGTAAGATATTACCCAGAAGAATAACAGGCAACTGCGCTAAGCATCAGAGACTTCTCACTACAGCCGTAAAGAGGGCAAGACACGTTGCGCTCATGGCTTATGTGGCAGAGTAATTAAAAAAGCAAGGAACCGACCCTCAAGTCGGTTCTTTTTTTTGCTTTATGGAGGCAGGCTTATTACGGATATTTTTAAAATTTGTACCTATTGATATCCTCCTGCTTTATTCCGGGATGTATGGCTATATTTATGCTGTTGGCTATGATGTTGACTATGTTTTCTATAACGGCGTCCACCTCCTTGGGCGTGACGAACATATTCTCGGAATACGGCTCCAGCACTTCCTTTATGAGCTGATATTTTTCCTCCTCCGCCATTCTGTTAAGCATATCGTAAAATTCGTTATCCTTGCGTTTTTGGCTCAAAAATGCCTCAATGAGCCTTTCAATGGTGTCGTTGGCAAGCGTGGCGGCGTCCACAACGGTTGGCACGCCTATGGCTATGACGGGCACGCCGAGAGATCTTTTGTCTATTGTCCTGCGCCTGTTTCCCACGCCCGCGCCCGGCGCAACGCCTGTGTCGGAAAGCTGTATGGTGGAATTGACGCGGGAAACGCGCCTTGCCGCAAGAGCGTCTATGGCTATCACAAGGTCGGGCTTGACCCTCTGCGTGACTCCCTTTACGACCTCCAGCGTTTCTATGCCCGTCATACCCATAACGCCCGGAGCAAGAGCCGCCACAGAGGCTACGGAGTTGTTTATATCCTCGGGCACGGTGTCCTTTATATGCCTAGTGACAAGTATTTTTTCCACCACCTTGGGACCGAGCGAATCGGGCGTGACCTGCGCATTGCCCAGACCTATCACAAGCACGGTGTCGGCATTTTTGGGACATATTTCCTTTATATGGCGGCTCAATATAGCTATGAGCTTTTCGTGCGCCTGTCGGTCATTTTCCTTTATAAAGCTGCTTTCGAGCGTGATGTAGCTGCCTATGGGCTTGCCCATGGTTTCTGCGCCCGTATCATCTGTTATGTTCACAACGGTGACGGTAGTGCCGCTGAGACTGCATTCCTCTCTTATCATCTCAATGCCCTTTCCGCTGCCGCTTATACTTATGTTTTCGGCAGTTTCAAGCGCCAGATCCGTATATGGCGAAAACTTCAAGTACATCCTCTCCTTTTTCCAAAATATCAAAAAAATGCGCCTGTACTTAGTTTTTAAAAAAAATTGCAAAATATTCATTGACAAAGCATACAAAATAAGATATAATAATTTGCGTGTAATCAGTTGATGCAGTCGTTCTGTGTCTTTTAAACCCCTCTAAGTTTTGCATTACACATGACACATACTTACAGTTTTATTTTTAACAGGGAGGAAATTTCGATGGCTAATATCAAGTCCGCTAAAAAGAGAATTTTAGTGATAAACAAAAAGACATTGAGAAATAAGATGGTTTCATCTGCAACAAAGACTGCAATAAAGAAGGTCGTTACAGCTGTGAACGCAGGCGACAAGGCAGCCGCAGCAGAGGCTTTGAAGGCAGCTACAAAGGCTATCGACATGGCTTGCACAAAGGGCATACTTCACAAGAACAACGCTTCAAGAAAGAAGTCAAGGCTTGCAAAGCTTGTCAACAATATGTAATTTCAAAAAACACTTGAAAAAGCAAAAATATTGTGTTATAATGATTTTGATGAATATAACAATTCCATTCATTATATTGCACAAAACCCCCGAGAGCTGCCACTCTCGGGGGCTTGTGCTTTTTGATAAAAAAAATTAATAAACAAGAAGCAAGACTTGCAAGCAAGTCTTGCACCCTACCACCATTTCTGCACAAAGCAAGCTTTGTTTAAAATGGTCCCCCTCCCCTGAAAGGGGAGGCAAGAGTTTGGGGCTAACCTCTGCCTCTTGGCGCCCCCATTGGGGGAGCTGTCGCGATAGCGACTGAGGGGGCTTGCAGCACAAAAATTCTGAATCGAAGGTTAGTAAAAATTTTTACCTCACAAAAAAAGCGTCCTGACGGACACTTTTTTAATTGCATTTTAGTCAACGGAAACGACTGTCCTCTTGTTGTAAGAACCACAGTTCTTGCAAACTCTGTGAGGCATCATAAGCTCGCCGCACTTGCTGCACGCAACCAATGTGGGAGCGGATACCTTCCAGCTCTGAGCCTTTCTCTTATCTCTCTTTGACTTGGACATCCTGCCCTTTGGACAAATTGACATTCGGACACACCTCCTTGATCATTTTTGATCATCAAACATATTCAATAGCTTTTCAAATTGCGGATTAACATAACCTCTGTCACAGCCGCAGTCTCCCTCGTTGAGATCATGACCGCACTTGGGGCACAGCCCTTTGCAATCCTCACGGCACAAAAGCCGCATAGGCAGAGCAAGCACAATATCGGCTGATACGGCGGGCTTAAGATCTATGGTCTTGTCGGAAACAAGCCATATCTCGCCGTCCTCATCGGGCTCCTCGCCGTAGACCTCGTCAAGCTCAACGCTTATGCTAAGCTCAAAAGGCTTAAGACAGCGATCGCACTGAGGAGCTAAAACCGCATCTATATTGCCCTTCACGATATAAAGGCTGTTGTCCCTTCTGCACACATTACCTCTGACGCTGACCCTTGCGCCTGTCACGCCCGAAGGCAAATTGATATCAACATTTTCGTCAAAGCTGAAATCCACAGGCTTGCCGTCAATATTTCTAACATCGATAAGCATTAAAAACACTCCCAAGCATCAGAAATAGCCGTATGTGCGCGGACTATCCACAATATTTATCACAATACGCTTATTATATCATTGTGAATATAGTTTGTCAAGCATTTTTATACACAAAAAATGCAAATAAAAATTTGAGTGTATTCGACAAAATCAATAAAGAGGGATTAGCGGAGGAATATGTGTATTAAACAAAGTCAGCTTAATAATATACCCCCCTCAGTCGCATTTCAGGCGCCAGCTCCCCCAAAAGGGGGAGCCAAGAGACAGAAGTTTAACTTACCATTTTACCTACAACCAAAAGCCCGTCATTATCATTCCGTAAACGAGCATAGTTATTGCACGGAAAGATTTATCCGACGCACGCAGTGCGGTTTTCGGCGTAGCCGAAAATGCTGATAAGCGAGTGGCGGAATCGATAAGACGGGCGAGGGTATGCTACTTCATACATTCTAGCAGGGCGGAAGTATATCGCCCTGCCATTTTCGGGACAGTCCCGAAGCATATAAAATTTGTTGACTGTTCATAGAAAGAAATGTACCTCAACAAAGAGCAAACAACAAAACCTTTCGGGACAGTCCCTATTTGGGGCAAGGGTGGTGTTTTATATAACCTTCGCCCTGCAATATTCATTTCGCAGGCCTACAGTGCAGCCTTTATTATCTCCACGCAGCCCTCGATCCCGAAGGAGGAGGAGCTCAAGCAAAGGTCATAATTCGACGCATCGCCGAAGGCGGTCTTTGTGTGATAGCTGCAATATTTCCGTCTTGCCTTGTCGACGGTCTTAAGTCCCTCAAGCACCTTGTTTTCGGGCATATCTGGCATTTTGGCTTTCATCCTTTCAAGCCTCCACTTTATGTCGGCATGTATAAAAATGTGTATGCTGTCGTCATATTCCTTAAGTATGTTGTTGGCGTTTCTGCCCACAATGACACAGTTCCCCTTTGAGGCAAAAAGCCGTATAGCCTTTTTCTGCGCCTCCACTATCTGCTCGCTGAGGGGCTTGTTGTAGAAGTCGAAAAGGCTCTGCGTAAAGCCGAACTGCACGGGCAGCTTTTCGTCCCACTGCACGAGCGAATTTACATCCAGATTGGACTCTGCGGCAGCAGTCAGAATAAGCTCCTTGTTGTAATACTCAAAGCCTAAGTCACGGGCGAGCATTTCGCCTATGGTGCCGCCTCCGGAGCCGAATTCACGGCTTATGGTGATTATTTTTTTCATTGTGATGCCCCCTTTTTTACAGCACCTTGTTGAGGAAATCAATAGTTCTGGGATTCTGCGGGTGCAGTATCACCTCGTCGGGAGTGCCTTCCTCAACGATATATCCTCCGTCCATAAAAATAACCCTCGTTGCAACCTCTCTTGCAAAGCCTATCTCGTGAGTGACGCACACCATGGTCATACCGTCGTGCGCAAGCTCCTTCATAACGCTCAGAACCTCGCCTACCATTTCGGGATCGAGCGCCGAGGTCGGCTCGTCAAAAAGCATTATGTCGGGATTCATAGCCAAGGCTCTTGCAATTGCAACTCTCTGCTTCTGTCCGCCCGAAAGCTGCGGCGGATATGCCTCCGCCTTTTCATCGAGCCCTACGCGCTTTAAAAGAGCCATGCCCTTTTCCTTTGCCTCTTCCTTGGTCATCTTTTTGAGCTCCACAGGCGCAAGAGTGATGTTGTCAAGGACAGTCATGTGCGGAAAAAGATTGAAATGCTGGAAAACCATGCCTATGTTCTGCCTTACGGCGTTTAAATTGACCTTTTTTTCGGCAACATTCACGCCGTTGATATATACATCGCCCGAGGTTATGTCCTCAAGCCTGTTAAGACAGCGCAGAAATGTGGACTTGCCCGAACCCGACGGACCCAGAAGCACTACCACCTCGCCTGTCTTTATCTCAGTGTTTATATCCCTGAGTACTTCCAGCTTGCCGAAGTTCTTTTTGAGATTTTTGACAAGAATTTTAGTATCATCTTTCATTTCCGACATTCACCTTCCTTTCAATTACCTTTGCAATACGGGACAAGGTGACTATAACTACCATGTAAATAAGCGCTACGATAGCCCAAACGCCGAACACATCAAAGTTGACGGCAACGATTATATTGCCCGCCTTTGTAAGCTCCGGGAAACCGATAACGGAAAGTATGGATGTATCCTTGAGCGAAATTATGAACTGGTTTATGATAGAAGGTATCATAGTCCTTATTGCCTGGGGCAGAACTACCTTCTGCATTGCCTTTCCGTAGCCGAGACCGAGCGAACGCGCCGCCTCCATCTGACCCTTGTCCACAGACTGTATGCCCGCTCTGAATATCTCCGCCATGTAAGCGCCCGCATTCATGGAAAGGGCTATAGTGCCCGCCGTGAGCGCCGTGAGCCTGAAGCCCGAAAAGCCGAGACTCCTTATGAACATCGGCACGCCGAAATAAGTGAAGTACGCAAGGACGATGAGGGGCACGCCCCTTATGCCGTCCACATAGACCGTGGCTATGAAGTTTAGCACACGCACTTTGGTAACATTCATTATTCCGAACACAAGACCTATCACAAAGGCAAAGATAAGGGACAAAAGCGTGAGCAGGAGCGTCTGACCCAGAGAGAGCAGAAGCATTCCCCAATAATTCTGTATAATGCCCAGCATATTATTCCTCCTTTAAAAATGGCTGCCCAAAGCTAAATAAGGGCAGCCACGACATTGTGCTGATTTAGTTTTTTGACCCTTCGGTGGGTCTGACAAAAACGCTTAAATTACTTCGTATACTTGTCTATTATTTCCTGATACTTGCCGTTAGCCTTGATATTTGCAAGACCTGTCTGGAAAGCCTCAAGAAGCTCTGCGTTCTCGCCCTTGTTTACAGCGAAGCCATAGTCTGTGCCTGCTGCAAGAGTACCCTCGGGTATCTCAAGACCTGCGCCCTGCTGAACATTGAACGCCATAACGGGGTAGTCCTCAAAGCAAGCTGCTGTGTTGCCTGCTATAACATCCTGATACATTGTGGGAGAGTCCTTGAACTCCTTAACCGTAAAGCCGTACTGGTCGGCGATAGACTTAGCGTAGTCTGCACCGTTTGTGCCTGTCTTTACGGCAACGGTAGTACCGTTAAGGTCTTCATAGCTCTTGATATCGGAGCCCTTTGCAACAGCCATTGTTACCTCTGCCGTGTAGTAGGAATCCGAGAAATCAAACTTTTCTTTTCTCTCCTCGGTGATAGACATACCTGCGATAACGCCGTCTGCCTGACCCGACTGAACAGCAGCCAAGGCTGCGTCAAAGCCGAGAGAATCGATCCTTACATTGAAGCCCTGATCCTCTGCTATGGCATTTATAATGTCCACATCGATACCTACGAACTCGCCGTCCTCATTTGTGAATTCAAACGGAGGGAAGGCTGTGTCTGTAGCTATAACATAAGTCTTTGCGCCGTCAGCGGCAGCCTCGTCCGTACCATCGGCGCCCTCGCTGCCCGAACCGCCGCAAGCAGCCATAGAAACTGTCATTAAACCTGCCATAAGTAATGCTAAAAATTTTTTCATTCAAGTCATCCTTTCTTTTAATAGATAAATTTCGTTTACATTAAGTTAATATAAATTTTACCATAATAAGGGCGTTTTGTCAATATAGAGCATAAGGGAAATATTTTAACGAAGGTTGGGGAGATTTGTAAGGCTGCGGCTGTATTTGGGGAGATGCGCCACAGCTGTCCGAAAACGGGTTGTAATTTAATACCCCCTCAGTCACTTCGTGACAGCTCCCCCAATGGGGGAGCCGAGAGGTAATGGTCAACCCCAAATTCTTGGCTCCCCCTTTGGGGGAGCTGGCAGGCGTTAGCCTGACTGAGGGGGAAAAGCAATTTGCCCGCAACCAAAAGCCCGTCATTATCATTCCGTAAACGAGCCTTTATTGCACAGAAAGATTTATCTGACAGCCGAAGGCTGGCTTTCAGCGAAGCTGAAAGTGCTGATATCAGCGAGTGTCGGAATCGATAAGACGGGCGGGGATATACTATTTTATACATTTCAGCAGGGCGGAAGAATACCGCCCTGCAATTGGGCGGCGGTTTCACCCCTCGGCGAATTCGGCGAATTCTCTCAGCTTATTGCAAAGTCCGGTATAGCGGAGGACCTCCCTATTATTATCCACCATTCTCTGCACGGTGCTTTCAAGTCCCGCTATGACAGCAAGCTCCCTTGCCCTTGTCAGCCCGGTATAGAGCAGATTTCGGCTCATGAGCATATCGGGACCGTTAAGCAGGGGCATGACCACCGCCTTGTATTCGCTTCCCTGGCTCTTGTGTATGGTGACGGCATAGCTCAGGTCTATCTCGTCCATTTGGCTGAAGTCATAGCGCACGGTCTTGTTGTCGTCAAAAACCACCTCGACATATTCGTTGTCGGTGTCTATATAGCTTATGATGCCCTCGTCGCCGTTGAAAACGCCCACGCCGTCCTCCGTTACTCTGCCTTGGCGCACTATTTTCCACTCGGCGTTGTAGTTGTTCTTTATCTGCATGACCTTGTCGCCCTCGCGGAACTTAACTCCGCGGAATTCCTTTTCCCTCTTGAGCTGTGAGGGCGGGTTGAGCGCCTGCTGCAGGAGAGTATTGAGCGCCGTAACGCCCAAGGGCGATTTGCGCATGGGCGTGAGCACCTGTATATCCCGCAGGGGATCGCAGCCAAGGTACTTGGGAAGTCTTGTGGAAACAAGGCTCACTATGAGCGCGGATAATTCCTGTGTGCTCGTCCTGCGCATAAAGAAAAAGTCCTTGTCCTTCTGTCTTAGGTCGGGGTACTCGCCCCTGTTTATGAGATGGGCGTTTGTGACAATGGCGCTTTCGCGCGCCTGTCTGAATATCTCGTTGAGCCTGCACACCTTTATAACGCCCGAATTTATGATGTCCCTGAGCACATTGCCTGGTCCCACGGAGGGCAGCTGGTTGCTGTCGCCCACGAGTATGAGCCTTGCGCCCTGGGGTATTGCCTTTAAAAGCGAATGAATGAGCAATATATCTATCATGGAGCTTTCGTCTATTATTATGACATCGGCTTCAAGGGGATTGTCCTCGTTCTTGTCGAAGGTCTGATTGCGCGCGCACTCCTCCACAAAGCCTATGCCAAGAAGCCTGTGTATGGTGCTTGCGCTGTGTCCCGTAGCCTCCTCCATTCTCTTGGCTGCGCGTCCCGTGGGCGCGGCAAGCTCTATTTCCAGCCCCTCAGCCTCGCAAAGCTTTATTATGGCGTTTATGATGGTGGTCTTGCCCGTGCCGGGACCTCCCGTTATCACAAGTGCGCCGTTCTCCATTGCGGAAATTATGGCGGAGCGCTGCTGCGGTGCAAAGCTTATGCCCTCCGCACTCTCCAGAGCGTCTATGGCGTCATCGTAGTCGTTTTGCATATCGGGCAAGGCGGAGCTTAGCTCGTAGAGCTTTCTTGCGGTGTAGCCCTCGGCATAGAAGAAGTAATTGAGATATACCCTCTCGCTCTCGTCCCTGCGCTCTATCCACAGCTGACCGCCTATGTGCATTGCCGTAAGCTCGGTGGTGATGTGCTCGGCGTCTATGCCCAAAAGCTCCGCCGTTTCCCTCGTGAGCTCCTCCTTGGGCATATACACATGACCGTTGTTTGCCGAAAAATTGAGCACATATTTCACGCCCGCCCTTATCCTGTAGGGCGAGGTCTTGGATATGCCCACATTTTCGGCTATCCTGTCCGCTATTTTAAAGCCTATGCCGAATATGTCCTCGGCAAGGGAGTAGGGATTTTTGGTGACTACCTCTATTGTCCTGTCCTTGTAGCGCTTGTATATCCTCACGGCGTAGGAGGGCGTTATGCCGTATTCGCCCAGGAACAAAAGCGCGTGCCTTTCCTCAGCCTTTTCTCTGTACATCTCGCCTATCGCCATGGCTCTTTCACGGCTTATGCCCTTTATCTCCGCAAGCCTCTCCGGCTCCTTTTCCATTATTTCAAGCGTATCTCTGCCGAATTTATCCACTATCCTCTTGGCAAATCTCGCGCCTATGCCCTTTATGACACCGCTCGAAAGATAGAGCTGTATAGCTCTCTCGGAGCGCGGCTCCGTCTTTTCGCACATTTCAATGTTTATCTGCTCGCCGTAGAAATGGTGAGTGACTACGCTTCCCGTCACCCTTACGGTCTCTCCCTGACTTACGGACGGCGCATAGCCCACACAGGTTATTTCGTCCTCGTCGATGTTCTCCGCCTCCGTGACGGTAAAAACGGCATAGCCGTTTTCGCTGTTGTAAAATGTGACCTTTTCAACTATTCCTTCTATTGTAACGGTGTTATTGTTCATTTTTCATCTTCTCCAAAGACAGAATAAGCGAGGCGCCTATAAGAAGCGCCAGACCGAGTATGTCCGCGCCCGAAAACATTACCTTCATAAAAACAGCCGTGAGCACAGCCGAGGTAAGAGGCTCGGACGAGGCGAAAAGGCTCGCACTCGAAGCGCCCAAAAGCTGAACGCCCTTGAGATAAAAGCCGAAGGCGCCTATTGTGCCCACAAGCACTATGACCGACATAAATAAAAATGCCTCCGCATCCCACACGCCCGTGAAAATATAGGGCCTTG
>CANQVZ010000018.1 GCA_947627425.1 uncultured Clostridia bacterium
CACTTGATAAATGTCTTCTTTGCCCGCGAAAATGCGGTGTAGACCGCAATAAAGGTCAAGTCGGCTTCTGCGGGGTTTCGGGGGATAAAATATACGGCGCAAGAGCCGCTCTGCACTTCTGGGAGGAGCCATGCATATCGGGTAAAAACGGCGCGGGCACAGTGTTTTTCAGCGGCTGCAATTTAAAATGTGTTTATTGCCAGAACTATGATATATCAAATGCCGAGGTTGGAAGACCCATAACCGTTGAAAGGTTAAGCGATATATTTTTGGAGCTTATGGAAAAGGGCGCCGAAAACATCGACCTTGTGACTCCCACGCATTATTCGCTCCATATTGCAAAGGCTATAAGGCTTGCAAGGCAAAAAGGTATGTCACTTCCCATTGTCTACAACTGCGGCGGCTACGAAAGTATAGAAACGCTTAAAATGCTGGAAGGTCTTATAGATATATATCTCACGGATTTCAAGTATATTAAAGCCGAAACGGCGGAAAAATATTCCAAAGCTCCGGACTATCCCGAGGTTGCCAAAGAGGCTCTTGCTGAAATGACAAGACAGCAGCCCAAGCCCGTATTCAATGCCGAGGGCGTTATGCAAAAGGGCGTCATTGTCCGTCATCTGCTCCTTCCATGCCACGCGCGTGAGGGCAGGGATATAGTTAGCTATATATACAAGACATACGGCAGCGATGTTTATTTAAGCCTAATGAATCAATATACGCCTCTTGAAAATATATCGGGCTATGACGACATAAACAGAAAAGTAACATCAAGGGAATACGACAGTCTTGTAAATTACGCTATAGATATCGGAGTTGAAAATGCCTTCATACAAGAGGGAGAAACGGCAAAGGAGAGCTTTATTCCCGCCTTTGACTATGAGGGCTGGAAATAAGGAGGGGTAAGCATGAATTGTCTTATAGATCTTCATCTTCATATAGACGGGTCGCTTTCGCTCGATACGGTGAAAACGCTTGCCAAAATGCAGGATATACCGCTTTGTGATGACGACGAGCTTGTAAAAAGGCTTAGGGTCAGTCCAAGCTGCCGTGATCTCAACGAATATCTTGAAAAATTCGATTTTCCGCTTTCTCTCCTGCAAACAAAGGAGGCTTTGGAGTACGGCGTTGCGGCTATTTTGGATGAGCTTTATAAAAAGGGATTTATATATGCCGAGCTGCGCTTTGCGCCTCAGCTCCATACTCAAAAGGGTATGACACAGAGAGATGCCGTAATTGCGGCAATAAAAGGCTTGAATTCCTCCGGACTTCCTGCAAATATCATACTATGTATGATGCGCTCGGACAATAATTTCAGCGAGAACAAAGAAACTGTGGACATTGCTTCGGAATTTCTAGGAAAGGGCGTCTGCGCGGCGGATCTTGCGGGAGCGGAGGGACTTTATCCTACGGACGATTTCAAAGCCTTGTTTGAATATGCCCGCAAAAAGGGCGTG
This sequence comes from uncultured Clostridia bacterium, assembly GCA_947627425.1. Lineage (GTDB taxonomy): Bacteria > Bacillota > Clostridia > Lachnospirales > CAG-274 > Gallispira. The sequence goes on from CANQVZ010000018.1 coordinate 1,458, forward strand.
CCCTTCACTATACACGCAGGCGAGGCGGACGGAGCAAAAAGCGTTTATTCCGCTGTGGATATGGGCGCTGAAAGGATAGGTCACGGCATACGCTCATATGAGGACAAGGCGCTTGTCAAAAGGCTTGCAGAGCTTAAAATGCCTCTGGAGCTATGTCCCACAAGCAATCTCAATACGGGAGTTTTCGGCAGCATACAGGAATATCCCATTATGGAATACATCAAAAGCGGCGTTGTTGTAACCGTAAATTCCGACAATATGACTGTATCCCATACAGACGCCGAAAAGGAGCTTGAGCTTATAAGAAAAACATTTTTATTGGGCGAGAATGATATCAAGGGCTTGCTGCTCAATTCTGCTCGTTCATCCTTTGCCGCTGAAAGCACAAAAAAAGAGCTTATAGAAAAAATAAACAAATTCTTTGTTTTATGACAACAAAAAGGGAACAGTCATTCTGCACTGCTCCCTTATATTTTTCAGAAATCGTCGTCCACGGCAAGAGCCTCTATAAGCTCCATATCCTCGTTTCTTTCCGCAAAGGTATTCATTGCGTATTCGTTTGCAAAGAGTATTATAGGTCTTTCAAAGTGGTCAAAAACAAGCGTACAGCGCGAATTGAGCGCCTCCTTTATCTCGTCCGCCGTTTTTCCCTTCACCCATCTTGCTACGCTGTAATCCATTGGCTCCATGCGTATTTCCGAGTTATATTCGTTTTTAAGTCTGTACTCGAACACTTCAAACTGCAATGCGCCTACGGCTCCCAGCACAACATCGTTGTATTCTGTCTTGTATATCTGTATGGCGCCCTCCTGCGCAAGCTGATCCACGCCCTTTTGGAACTGCTTTGCCTTCATTGTATCCACGGGTCTGACCTTCATAAAAAGCTCGGGCGGGAATGTAGGCAGAGGCTCAAAGAAAAGCTTATCTTTGCAGTCGGTGAGAGTATCGCCTATCTGATAGTTTCCAGTGTCATATATGCCTATAATGTCGCCCGCCATAGCCGTTTCCACATTTTCTCTCTCATTTGCCATAAGCTGTGTGGATTGGTTAAGCTTCATTTTTTTGCCGTTCCGCGAAAGAGTGACCTCCATTCCTCTTTCAAATGTACCCGAACATATCCTAAAAAAGGCGAGTCTGTCTCTGTGTGCGGGATTCATATTTGCCTGTATCTTGAATATAAAGCCGGAGAAAAAATCGTCCGTGGGCTTAACAACGCCGTCTATTGTCCTTCTTTCGCCGGGAGCGGGAGACATTTCCAGAAAGTGCTCAAGGAAATTAGTAACGCCGAAGTCCACAAGCGCAGAGCCGAAGAACACGGGCGAAAGCTTTCCCGATGCTATCTTTTCAATATCAAATTCATTTCCTGCGCCGTCCAGAAGCTCTATCTCATCTCTCAGATTTTGCAGATTCTCGTCAAATATAATGCCGTCGAGCATCTCGTCATACACTCCGTTTTCGCCAAGCTCTATTGTTTTCTTCTCCTTGTAGAGATATACCTTGTTTTCGAGCCTGTCATAAACGCCCTCAAAATAAGCGCCGTTGCCTATCGGCCATGTAACCGCCACAGAGGGCAGTCCCAAAGCATTTTCAAGCTCCTCCAAAAGCGCAAGAGGCTCCATTGCCTCTCTGTCCAGCTTGTTCATAAATGTAAATATAGGTATGCCTCTCATGCTGCACACCTTGAAAAGCTTTCTTGTCTGCGCCTCCACGCCCTTTGCCGCGTCTATCACCATAACTGCGGAGTCAACGGATGTGAGTATCCTGTAGGTGTCCTCTCCGAAGTCGTTATGACCGGGAGTGTCCATTATGGACACGATCTTGTCATTGTATTCAAACTGCATCACAGATGATGTTACGGATATACCTCTTTGTCTTTCTATCTCCATCCAGTCGGATCTGGCAAAGCGTCCTCTCCTTGCCTTCACTGCGCCTGCCTCATGTATTGCGCCTCCGTGCAGCAGGAGCTTTTCGGTAAGCGTGGTCTTTCCTGCATCGGGATGAGAAATTATGCCGAATATCCTTCTTTTGTTTATAAGGTTAATATCTGGTGCGCTCATTTAAAATTTTCCTTTCCGAATATATTGCTGTCATCTTTACTATTTTATAGGAATTCAACTGTATTTGCAAGTATTTTTTAACACATATTCCATATATTTTGCATTTTATTGTTACAAATATTACATTATAATTAAATTAGGCGCCAACAAAAAGTAAAGGAGAGAGAAAAGTATGAAAAAATTTTATGTTTTAACAGCCGCTGCCATTCTGGCAATGGGAACAAGTACATATGCATCCGATAAATGTATGCCAGGCTGTACAAAAATTTCCCCCGTACAAAAGGAAATAAATATTTGCTCGGATATAGATATAAATAAAATAAGCGATACATATAACAATATCCGTACCATCATCGACAAAGTACAGTCGGGAGAAATAAACCGAAACACTTTGATAATGGAGATCATAAAGCAAAGCTGCCGCGATCGCTGCGACAATACAACGGAATGTACCACAACGAAAAAACCCTTCGCAGAGCCTACGACAGAGGAAACAACGCAAAGAATAACGGAAAGACCTACGCAGCAAACCACCAAGCCTCAACCCGCCACCGAAAAACCTACACAACAAACTACCAAGCCTCAGCCTTCAACCGAAAGACCTACACAACAAACCACCAAGCTTCAGCCCACGACTGAAAAACCTACACAGCAAACCACCAAGCCTCAGCCCACTACCGAAAAACCTACACAGCAAACTACCAAGCGTCAGCTCGCTACAGAAAAGCCGACACAGCAGACCACAAAGCGGCAGCATACATATGAAAGCACAACGGAGACTACGACCTTAGCTCCCGCAGCAAACAGCTCCGAGGCAAGCGCTTTGCTTTCGCTTGTAAACCGCGCGAGAGCGGAAAACGGACTTTCACCGCTGAGCCTTGACAGCAGACTTTCCGCCGTGGCTCAGAAAAAAGCGGAGGATATGAAAAGCAAAAATTATTTTTCACATACATCGCCCACCTACGGTTCGCCCTTTAATATGATAAATAATGCGGGCATAAGCTATAAAACGTCGGGAGAAAACATAGCCAAAGGACAGAAGGATGCACAGGCTGTATTTAACGCTTGGATGAATTCTTCGGGACATAAGGCAAACATACTCAATAAAAATTATACCCATATGGGACTTGGCGTAACATCCGGTTCGGGAAGATATTGGAGCCAGATGTTTATAGGCTGATACATAAAAAATCGTCTGTGATCACTCATAGGCGATTTTTAATTTGCATTTTATTTTGAGAAGCATTAAAATCAACTTTAAATTCATTTAAAATACACATTTTTTAAGTTTTTTCTTGCAATACTATTTAAAATATATTAAAATATTATAGTACAAATGGGAGAGGCTATGAATATGGTCAATGATATTGAAAACAACACAGCAAAAAAAGAGAATAGGGCATTGCGCACGGCGCTTATACTGTTTGCCGCAGCCGCGCTTATGTATATTGCCGTCGGAGCGGTCAAATATCATGGGAAATTTCTGCCCAATACAGTTATAGCGGGCACGGATTTTTCGGGCATGAGCGTTGATGAGGTCTGTTCATATTATGACAACAGGCTTAAAAATTATAAGCTCAATATATACAACAAGGGCTATATAATCGATATATATGAACCCGATGAGATCGCACTTGAGCTTAGCTATAAGGCAAAGTGGTATTTTGCGGGACTTGTGAAGAAACAGTCAAATTTATTGTGGCTGCCCGCTCTCCTTGGCAAAAAGGATGTCTACGAGCTGGATTATATGGATATCATGTGCTACAATGTCCATAAGCTCAACAATACCATAGCTCATTCCGTGGGCTATAATCTGCCCGTCACCAAGCAGCGCAGGCAGGGATCCATATTTTATAACGGTAGTGAATTTACAATAGTTCCGCCCGTAGCGTCGGATCAGATAGAGCCTGCGACATATATACAGTGCATTTATAAAGCAGTCCAAAGCCTTTCGCCCGATATGGTCATTGAAGAGTCTGATTGCTATGTCAGAAACGATATGACGCCCGAAATAAAAAATAAGCTCGATCAAGCCTGCAATACGGCAAAGGCATTCTTTGATTCGGCGGATATGGATATAAGACTGAAGGGCTATGACTATGACTTTAATAAGGAGCTTATAAACGCGGTATACAATATCGACGGCAGCTATAATTTTATATGTAATGAGGACACCATCGAAAGAGGAATAGACGCCATAGGCGAGAGATATAACACTATGGGGAAGGAAAGACAGTTTACCACATCCCACGGCACCACGGTCACCGTGAAGGGCGGCGACTATGGCAGCTATATAGACACCGATTCGCTTAAAGCAGCGGTCAAGTCTGCTCTTATAGACAAGGAAAAGGTAGATAAAGAAATTTATTTCAGAAAAAACATTTTAAATGACAATGTTAAGGATATAGGCGATACTTATATAGAGATCGACCTTACAAATCAGTATCTTTATATGTATATCGACGGAAAGCTCGTAAAGGATTGTCCCGTGGTCACGGGACTTCCGGGCAGCAGGGCTACGCCTCAGGGCGTGTATATGCTGAAAGCAAAGGCAATGGATGTTCCGCTTGTGGGCGAAAACTATGTTACGCCCGTCAAATATTGGATGCCGTTCAACAGAGGTATAGGACTGCACGATGCCGTATGGCAGAGCTATTTTGGCGGAGATACCTATAAGCGCAAAGGCTCTCACGGCTGTGTGAACCTGTCCATGTCGAGCGCAAAGGAGATATACGGCTATGCTCTTGTAAATATGCCTGTTGTGTGCTATTATCACAGCAGGATAGATGCATTTAAACCGCTCAGGTCGCCCGATCCCGTTATGGGACAGTACAGAGCGCTCACAGCGAGCGAAAGAGCGACCCGCAGCAGGATATTAAGAAGAAGATAACAGAGGAGTTTTGGATATGAGTAATAAACAGGAGAGTGTTAATACCGAGGTCTCATCGGAGGAGGAAGTCGGCAAAATAAACTATACCGATTTTCTCAAGGGTACCGAGGAGATCGAAGCCGAGATACGCAAGGAAGAAGAATTAAAAAGGCAGAAAAGAAAAGAAATGATGAAGATACTGCCTAAATCAAATAAGAATGATGCCGGCGGAAAAGCGGAGGAAGGCAAAAAAGACGAAGCGGAAACAGATCCCGATGCCGAGGCAATAAAAAGGGCGGATATTATAAAATACAGAGCCATTGCCGTATTTGCTGCTTTTGCCGTGCTTATATGCATTTATTTTGGAGTGGCATATGGAGTTTACGGCAGTAAATTTTTGCCCTCTACGGTCATTAACGATGTGGATTGTTCGGGCAAGACAGTCGATGAGGTGTCCGACATAATGGCTGAGAAGGTGTTGGACTATCACCTCAGCATAGTATATAATGATATCATGGTAGACGAGCTTTACGGCAAGGATATAGACCTGGAATTCGGCGAGCTTGACAAGGTGCTGGAGGATATATGCTCTCATCAGAAAAAGCTGTCATGGCTGAAGGGCGTGTTTTTTGATTCGGAGCCTATATACACTGCAAAGGGACTTACATATGATACTCTCACACTGAGCAGGTTTATAGACAGCTCCCTTGTGCTGGGTATGACGGGCACGACAGAGAGTGAGGACGCAAGACTTGAATATGTCAACGATAAATATGAGATAGTCCCCGAAGTGCAGGGTGACAGCATAGATAAGGCTGTTTTTTCGTCAAAGGTGACGAGCGCCGTTCTGGGGCTTGATCCCGAAATAAACATAAATAATGACGGACTTTTCATAAAGCCCGGGCTTACTGCCGACAACAAGGAGCTTATACAGTCCTGCAAGACTGCCAATAAGCTCATAAAAGACAAGCTGGAGCTGAATATAACGGATGATATGTTTGAGATACCCATAGATATCAAAAAGGATTGGTTCTGTGTAGACAAAGCGGGAGCGCTCATATTGAATGAGACCGAGCTTTCAAAATATATGGATAAGCTTGACAAGAGCTACAGCACAAATACCGAGGTAAGGACATTTAAGACCTTCTATGGCGATGAGGTCACTGTCACGGGCGGCGATTTCGGCACGGGCATCGACAGAGATAAGCTCAGAACCGACATTGACGAGGCAATGTTCAGTGGCAAGGACAGTCGGGTCGTTGCGGAATTTGCCGTATTCCAAAAGGATATAGGCAAGAGCTATATAGAGGTCGATCTGTCAAATCAGATGCTTTGGATGTATAAGGAGGGCGAGCTTATTCTTTCAACTCCCGTCATTACGGGCAAAGATATCGAAGGCAGCAGAACTCCCGAGGGCGTTTACAGACTTAAGTCCAAGACAGAAAATGCCGTTATCACCGAAAAGGACGAAGAAAAGACCGTCAATTACTTTATGAGCGTAAACGGAGAATACGGCATTTGCGACGCAGGTTGGAAAAATCTCTTCGGCGGTCAGGTATATAAGGAGGACGGCTCCGACGGCTCCGTTTATGTGCTTGAGGACGCATCAAAGACTATATATGAAAATTGCTATGAGAATATGCCCGTCGTATATTATACTCATGAATTAATGGACGGCTTCTATTTTGAAAATTCATATATGGGCGAATTGATGAACCTTATAGCAAATCGTCCCGAGATACCCGAATACAACGGAGAAACCGAAACAGAGGCGGACACTGAGGGAACCGATGAAGAAAGCGCGGAAAATGAAGCCTCCGACGAAGGCGATGCCAATGAGGAGCAGACTGTTGCGCCGCTTGTGGACAGCATAATGGAACAGCCTTCATCCGCGGAGGATGAACCTGCCGAAGACTCTCAAATCGAAAGTCCTCCGGAGGAAGCTCCGCAGGAACAGCCGGAAGCCGAAAATACGGATGGAGCGGCTGATAAGGCTGAAGAAACACCGCAGGAACAGTAATAAATAAAAATTTAAAATACAGGAGGTAAATTCTATGGAGTATTTCAGCAATATCAAAAGGATAAACTATGAGGGCAGCAAGAGCACAAATCCCTTGTCATTCAAGTTCTATAACCCCGATGAGGTCATAATGGGCAAGACAATGAAGGAGCATCTCAGGTTTTCAATGGCTTACTGGCATACCTTTACTTATATGGGAGCCGATCAGTTCGGCGGCGCCAGCAAGTCGCATCACTGGGACGGCGATGAGCCTATGAAGCAGGCTGAAAACAGAGTGTATGCCGCATTTGAGTTTATGGAGAAAATGCAGATACCCTATTTCTGTTTTCATGATGTGGACATTGCGCCCAGAGGAAAAACTCTTGCGGAAACAAATGCCAATCTGGACAAAATAGCGGCTGTGATAAAGTCCGAAATGCAGAGGACGGGCATTAAGTGTCTTTGGGGCACAACAAACGCTTTTGGCGATGCCAAGTTCGTTCACGGCGCCTCTACATCATGCAACAGCACCGTATTTGCCTACACTGCCGCACAGATAAAGAAGGCTATGGATATCACTATGGAGCTTGGCGGTGAAAATTATGTGTTCTGGGGAGGCAGAGAGGGCTATGAAACACTTCTTAATACAGACACAAAGGCAGAGCTTGACCACCTTGCAATGCTCCTTAAAATGGCTGCCGATTACAAGAAGAAAATAGGCTTCAAGGGTACTCTGCTCATAGAGCCAAAGCCAAAGGAGCCTACAAAGCATCAGTATGACTTTGATGCAGCGACTGTTATGGAATTTTTGAGAAAATACGGTCTTGACAAGGATTTCAAGCTCAACATAGAGGCAAACCATGCCACTCTTGCGCAGCATACCTTCCAGCATGAACTCAATATGTGCAGAATAAACGGTATGCTTGGCAGCGTGGATGCCAACATAGGCGATCCCATGCTTGGCTGGGACACCGATCAGTTCCCGACAAATATATATGACACTACTCTTGCAATGTACGAGATACTCCAAAACGGCGGACTTGGTACGGGCGGACTCAACTTTGACGCTAAGGTAAGGAGAGGCTCTATAGACGAGGCAGACCTTTTCTATGCGCATATTGCGGGAATGGACACATTTGCATGGGGTCTTAAGGTTGCCGCAAAGCTCATTGAAGACAAGGTATTCACAGACTTTATAGAAAAGAAATACTCAAGCTGGAAAACAGAGCTTGGTCAGAGCATAGAAAAGGGCAATATTGACTTTGAAGGTCTTGAAAAATATGCCCTTGAAAACGGCACAACGGATAATCTGTCGGGCAGACAGGAATATCTTGAAAGCGTATTGAACCAGTACATCTATAACATTTGAGGACGAAATAATGTATTACATAGGCATAGATCTGGGCACCTCATCTGTCAAGCTTCTGCTTCTCGGCGATGAGGGCGTTCAAAACATAGTTACAAGAGAATATGCCGTCAGCTATCCCGAAGCGGGTTGGTCGGAGCAGTCTCCCGAGGATTGGTGGCGGGAGACATTGTCGGGCATAAAGGAGCTTACAAGGGATATCGACAAAAAACTTGTCAAGGGTATAGGCATAGGCGGACAGATGCATGGACTTGTCATACTTGACGAAAATGATAATGTCATACGCCCCGCCATACTGTGGAACGATACCAGAACACAGAAGGAGACCGATTATCTCAACAATGTTATAGGAAAGAAAAGGCTTGTGGATATGACGGGCAACATCGCCTTTGCGGGCTTTACGGCACCCAAGATAATGTGGGTGAGAGATAACGAGCCGGATAATTTCAAAAGGATAAGTAAAATCATGCTCCCGAAGGACTATATCGTTTATAGGCTCACGGGCAAGCACTGTACGGATGTATCGGATGCCTCAGGTATGCTTCTTCTGGATGTTGAAAACAGGTGTTGGTCTGAGGAAATGCTCAAAATAACGGGCATAACAAAGGAACAGCTCCCTAAGCTTTATGAAAGCTATGACATTGTGGGAGAGGTGCTCAAGGAAATATCGGATGAGCTGGGCTTCGGCAAGGTAAACGTAGCTGCGGGGGCAGGGGACAATGCCGCTGCGGCAGTAGGCACGGGCACGGTGAAAAACGGCGACTGCAATATATCCCTCGGCACATCTGGTACGGTATTCGTAGCCTGTGACAATTACAAGGCGGATTATGAAAATGCCATACATAACTTCTGCCATGCCAACGGCGCATATCACTATATGGCGTGTATGCTTTCCGCCGCAAGCTGCAACAAATGGTGGCTTGAAGATATCATAGGCACGGACGACTACACAGAGGCTTATGCCGACTATGATATTTACAGCGACAACGGCTTGATTTTCCTTCCCTATATGATGGGAGAACGCTCGCCTCATAATGACGCGGATATAAGAGGTATGTTCTATGGTCTCGGTATGTCTACAACAAGAAAGGATATGTCCGTAGCCATACTTGAAGGCGTTGCCTTTGCTCTTAAACAGAATATAGATATCATTAGGTCTATGGGCATAGATATAAATAAAAGCAGGGTCTGCGGCGGAGGCACCAAAAATAAGCTTTGGCTAAAGATAATGGCAAGCGTATTGGGTATAGAACTGGAGGTCCCCGAAAATCAGGAGGGAGCGTCCTTCGGCGCGGCTCTTTTGGCAGCAAAGGGAAGCGGTGATGCCATGTATGATAACGCCATAGACGGACTTAAAATAAAAGAGGTCATAACCCCCGACAAAAGACTCACGGAAAAATACGCCCGCAAGTACGAGCTGTTTGTTAAGCTCTATCCTGCGGTAAAAAGTGCAATACGCCCGTAACGGACAAATTTTTTGGTATAAAAATAACGGCACCGCATATGCAGTGCCGTCTGTTTTTTTATTAATGTCATTAAAGCCCTAAACAATATATTATAATTCCGTGCGTCACTATGGACAGAACAAAGCAAACGGTAAAGTAATGCTTTCTTATCTTGTTTCTGAACAAAAGCATACCCATAAGTCCGCCGAATCCTCCGCCCAAAAGAGACAATATAAGCAAAGAGCTTTCCCTTATTCTTCTCTTGTCAAGCCTTGCGCAAAGCTTGTCATAACCCATCAGCGCAAATAAAAGCACATTTATCGCCAAATAGTAAATATATATTGCCCGCATCACATTGCGGCATCCTGTCTTACAAGGTTGCGCCAGTCAAGGTCGCCTCTGTCAAGAGCAAGCAGCAGTGTTTCTGCCGTTGCAAGGTTTGTTGCCAGAGGTATGTTGTGCATATCGCACAGATGAAGCGCCGAGCTGAAATCCGCCGCGCCTATGGTTGCAGGCTTTGCGGGATATGTTGTGTCCCTCAAAAATATCACAACATCGATCTCGTTGTTGCTTATCTGTGAGGCAAGCTGCTGTTCTCCGCCCAGATCTCCTGCCAAATATTTATGCACAGGCAGGCTTGAAGCGTCTTCTATCAGCTGACCTGTTGTGCCCGTTGCATATATATCGTGCTTTATCAATATATGCCTGTAGGCAACGCATAAATTCTCCATTAAAGTTTTTTTGCTGTCGTTTGCTACCAAAGCAATATTCATGATGATCACCCCTAAAAAATATTTTTCTGTCTTCTGATCCCCACATTCAATACCAAGCCTATGGCAATCATATTCACCCACATTGAACTGCCCCCGTAGCTCAGAAATGGGAAAGGCATACCTGTATTGGGCAGCAGACCCGTGGCAACCCCTATGTTGACAAAGGTCTGAAAGGCAAGCATACCTGCGACGCCTCCGGCTATCAGAGTACCCGTAAAGTCCTCCGAATTCACTGCAATATTGATACATCTTGAAATTATGACAAACATAACTACCAACACCGCCATACAGCCTACAAAGCCAAATTCCTCACCGACCACAGAGAAAATAAAATCATTGTGAGAGTAGGGCAGATAACTCAGCTGATTTATAGTTCCCTTGAAAAGTCCCTTTCCCGTAAGCTGTCCCGAGCCTATCGCCCAGATAGAGTTCTTTGTCTGGTAATAGTCGGGATTGGAAAAATCGGAATTGATATAGTCCGAGATCCTCTTTATCTGATAGTCGTTCAAAAAGATATCGAGTATTCGGTAGTTGTTTTTGAACATATCAAACAATACGATCGCGGCGATGGGTATAAATATCAATAATGCGATCTTAATGTATTTACCCGATATGTCGCCTATGAACATTTCAATGAGAAATATTGCTATGAGAACAAGGCTCGCGGAAAGCGAAGGCTGTTTCATTATAAGCACAACGGGTATCAATACAGATAATAATGCAAAAATCATTATACTTATATTATTAATCTTTTTATGGAATTTGTCAATAAATTTTGCTAAATAAATTATAATAAATATTTTGGCAAACTCGGAAGGCTGTATTCCGAATATCCATCTCTGCACATTCTGAACGCTGCGTCCCCTTGTGAGAACAAGCACCAAAAGCGCTATATTCAGCACATAAAGCCCCACATACAGCTTTGAAAAGCGTCTGTAATCCCACAGCACAAACACAGTCATAAGCGCCAGCCCCGAAATAAACCAAAGCATCTGATCTATGAAATTGCCTTCTATGCCGTTTACATTTATGCGGGTAGCGCTGCCTATTATTATTATGCCAAAGATCGACATGGCGAGAACGCACAGTATCAGCACAAAGTCGATGTTGTAATGACGATCGTTCATTTTGCTCTCCTATATCAAAGCCTTATTTCACGGGTATCCTTATGTTTATGTAGGCAAAGCTTCTGCTTTCTGTCTTTTCCTGTTCCAGTGTTAGGCTTAAGTTGTATTTGTCTATATCTATGTAATCCGATATTACCTTTACTACATCCTGCTTTATCATATCAAGCGTCTCTCCCGTGCAGGACACCCTGTCGCTCAGCACGAGATATTTGAGCCTGTCCTTTGCTACCGTACCCGAAAAGCCTTGCTCCATAATTATCACTCCTTTTCTCCTCTCAGCCATCCGAAAAGTCTTTGGAACAGAGTTGTTCTTACAGGGGGCATAAGCTTTATAAGGGGTATATCCTCTCCGAGTATTCTTTTCACAATGTTGCGGTAGGCTTGTCCTGCCGTGGAGTCTTCATCGCACACCACGGGTTCGCCCTTGTTTGTGGATATCACTATGCTTTCCTCGTCGGGTATTATGCCCAGAGTGTCTATTGCCAGTATTTCCTCCACATCCTCAAGCGACATCATTTCATTTCTTGCCACCATATCCACTCTTATGCGATTTAGTATAAGCCTTGCGTCATTTATGCCGTTAGCCTGAAGCATACCTATTATCCTGTCGGCATCTCTCACAGCCGATATTTCGGGAGTAGTCACCACAATAGCCTTGTCGGCTGCGGCTATGGCATTTTTGAAGCCTTGCTCAATACCTGCGGGGCAGTCTATTATTATATAGTCGAAGCCCTCGTCCTTTATGCTCTCGCAGAGCTTTTTCATCTGTTCGGGCGATACCGCAGTCTTGTCTCTTGTCTGAGCGGCGGGCAGCAGAAAAAGCCCCTCGCAGCGCTTGTCCTTCACAAGCGCCTGCTTTAGTCTGCAAGTACCCTCTATCACCTGCACAAGGTCGTATATTATCCTGTTTTCAAGCCCCATCACAACATCCAGATTTCTCAGTCCTATGTCGGCGTCTAGCATTACCACGCTTTTTCCTTCCATGGCAAGCCCCGTGCCTATGTTGGCGGCGGTGGTGGTCTTTCCCACTCCGCCCTTGCCCGATGTTACAACAATTACCTCACTCATCGCTGTCCTCCTAAGCTAAGTATAGTTCCATATATCAATAATAGCACACAAAAAGAGCGTATGACAAATGTTCTATCCAAAAATTAGTGTATAATATCCCTTTTTTTGCACATCGGGAATTATTTTATAAGAGTATTGTAGCTCCTGTTCTCTATTGTCGTGCCCGTCTGCATATATTTGGCTATAACGGTCTTTGCCACGGTCGGAGCTGGGGAGGTGGCGGCATTATCACCGTAAGGTATAAGTACGGATATGGATATCTGAGGCGTATTATACGGCGCAAAGGCAACGAATATTGTGTGTTCGCTCCTTTTTTCGGATTCCTGTGCCGTACCCGACTTTGCGGCTATCTCTATGGGATAATCCCTGAAAGCGTTTGTAAGCGTGCCCGAGGGTCCCGATACCACAAGCCTCATGCCCTTATATATGGCGTCCAGCGTGGACTGCTTCATTGTAAGGCTGTTTTCTATTACTTCCTTGTATTCGCTTATTATATTTCCACCGGCGTCCGTTATTTTTGACATAAAGTGATTTTTATACCTTGTGCCCTTGTTGGCAAGAGTAGCAACATATTTTGCAAGAATTGCCGAGGTATAGTTGTTGTAGGACTGACCTATTGCCGTTCTTATTGTGTCACCCGCAGACCAGCGGGTATCTCTTGTGCTTGGGTTGTCATATCTCTGCTTCATTATATATTCCTTGTATTCGGGCGAGGATATATGGTTGGGATAGTCCTTCATAGAGTTGTACAGCTCATATATCTCAACTCCCGTAGGATCGTCAAGTCCGAAGGCTCTCATGTAGTAGTTGAGCTTTTTTATGCCGTCCGAGCCCAGATTATAGGCAGCCGAATAAAAGAAATAGTTGCAGGACACCTCAAGGGCGTATGATACATTTACATTTCCGTGAGAACCGCTTCCTGAGCCTATCCAGCAGTGAGCGTATGGTATTCCCGCGTCAGTAAATTCGCCCTTGTCATATATGGTCGAATTGGGCGTAATAACGCCTTCCTCAAGAGCTGCTGTTGCTGTTATCATTTTGAATGTAGAGCCGGGCGCCCTAGGCTCCTGATAAGGTCTGTTCACCATAGGAGTGGTGGGGTCGTTTTGCAGCGAGAGATAGTATTCGCTGTTAAAGCTGTTCACAAGCTCGTTGTTGTCATACGATGGATAGGTCACTGCGGCAAGCACTCCGCCCGAATGCACATCGTTTACCACAACGGAGCCGGTGCAAGGATCCATAGCCGTCATCTGAGGCGTTATCTCCTGAGAACGCATTTTAGATGTTAACACGGATGCGGCTGAAATACTTCCCGCCTTAAGAGCGCTCATAAGTCCGTCCTTATCCGTTATAAGCCCCATCTCGTACATTGCCGTGAGTATTTGCTTCTGGCTTACCGCGCCCTCCTTGAAGCCCGTCAGGAGCAGGCTTTTTGCCTTTTCCATATCCGCCGCGGCAGTATTGTCCTTTGAGAGCACATATTTTTTAAGCTCGGACTGCACGCTGCCCTCCGATGAATTCATTATCTTCTTTATTTTTACCGTGTCGCTTTCTATCATAGACGCAAACACATCATTTACGCTATAGCCGTATTTGCCGCCCGAAAGCCTGCTTAGCTGCGCGTCGGTAAGAGCATCCTCCAGAGCGTCATATGCCGTTTTCTGAAGCTCTGCGTCAACGGTAAGGAAAACATTGCTGCCCGCCTTTGGAGCAACGCCCTCATTTTCTATGGTCTTTATCCTGCGTCCCGTGCTGTCTACCTCTATATACCGACTGCCGTCAACGCCTCTCAGATCGGCTTCATACGCTTTTTCTATGCCGTCCTTGCCTATTACATCGTCAAGCTCGTAATCCCTTGAATTTACGCTGTTGAGATCCTCCTCCGTTACACTTCCTATATATCCCAGTATGTGCGAAAAATATTTGCCGTAGGGATATTGTCTGTTGCTTTGGTTGTCGATTATAACACAGGGGAACGAAGAACCCATCTCCCTCAATGTGGTAAGCGTTTTTTCGGAAACATTGTATGATATAGGCAGGGGTATATACTTGTAGTATCTCTTTTTATACAGAGCGCACCTCAAGCCCAGTATTTTGCCTGCCGTTATATTGTCAAGGCTTTGGTCTATGTCAAACTTTACGCGCAGCTCCTCAAAGCATTGCTCGGCGTTGAGGTTTTCGTCCAGATTCATATCCGCTTTCCAACGCTTTTCCTGCTGCTCGTTTCCGTCAAAAAGAAACTCGTGCGGAACTGTTGAAGTTATTGGCAGAGTTTCGGTTATCTTTTCATTATTTTTTTCAAGCAGCTCTATGAGTGAAAGCAGAACGCTGTTGAGGTTGTCAATGCCCACGCTTGGGTCAAGGCTTACGGCATATGCCGTGTTGTTTACGGCAAGCGCTCTGCCGTAGCGGTCGTATACCGTGCCTCTCGGCGCGTCCACAGCCACCTCGCGCAGGGCAGTGCCGCTTACCTCTCTGCTGTAATATTCGCCCTCCGATATTTGCAGCATAAAAAGCTTCACAGCCAGAATGACGAACATGACCGCAATAACGGCGTACATTATATATAGCCTGTAATTTTCGGTTTTGGTAAAATCTCTCAATAAATTTTTCATCTATGTCCTTTCCTGTCAGAATTTATGACCGACAGCGCGATTTCCTATGGTATATACCGCCGCATACACAGCAAAGGCGGCAATGGTGTTGTAAACAAGCTCGGGTAAAAGATTGATGAGTATATAGGCGTTTGGGGATGTATAGCCTTTAAGAACTATGTTGAGTATATAAAAGCCGATATCATACAGTACCGTAGCTATAAAGCTCAGTATCACGGGCACGGCAATATTGTCCTTGTTGGAATACAGGGAAATACAGCCGACGCAGTAGCCCACGGCGCCGTAGAGAAAAATATTTACGCCTATCAGGTGCCCGAAAAAGCTGTCATGCATAAGCCCCATCAGAACACCTATAAAAAGTCCCTCGCTCTCTCCGTTGAAAAAAGCGAAGGAAACTATGAACAAAAGCATTATGTTGGGTATCACTCCCGCAATTTCTATGTATTGACAGAGAGTGGTCTGAAATATGAATATAAGCGTTGAAATGACCGTATATATAATGTATTTCATTTATTGCTCCTCACTTGCGTCGGGGTTTTCTGTAAGCTCATTTTCAAAGGATGCGGAAAGCACTATAACATACTTGAGCTTTGAAAAATCCACTGACGGCTCCACCATTGCATACTGCATATCGTTCTTGTCATCGGTATCCAGACTTATCACATGACCTATGCTTATGCCGGGCGGAAATACCTCGCTCAGATGAGATGTGACTATTTCGTCGCCCTCCAGTATGTCGGCGTTGGTGTCGGAATACTGCATCCTGCACTTGGCTTCTCCCGTGAAATCTGCGGACACATAGCCTATGTCGCCCGTGCGCAGACTTTCGGCGCTCACTGCGTCGGTGTCGTCTATTATTGATATCACCTTTGAATAGTTATAGCCGCACTCGCTTATTTTTCCCACAAGTCCGTCCTCGTTCATTACGACCATGTTTTTTTTAAGTCCGTAGTTCGTACCCTTGTCTATTATAAAGCTGTCGAACCAGTTACCGGGATCCTTTGCTATAACTCTTGCGCCCGTGGTGGGATAATTGCTGTATTTTTGCTGTATGCCCACTATTGCTTCAAGCTGTAAATTTTCACTCTCCGTGAGCTTAAGTCTGTTAAGCTCGGCTCTTGTTTCCAAAAGCTCCTCCTTGAGCCTTGTGTTTTCGCCGTTGAGCGAGGCTATTCCTCTGAAATAATTTATAAAGCTCTTAAGCTTTTCGGATGCTCTGACATTGAGCGACTGTATAGGGGTGACGGCATAGCCGTATGCATTTTCTATTATTGTGGGAGACTTCCTGTTGTACGAAAAGCCCGCAAGCCCCAGAGAAGCAGCTGTCAGTATTATGAATACGATCTTATGTCTTCTTTTCACATCAAATACACCTTTTTAAAATATGCATATCAAGCCCGTTCAGGCGAGAGTTTTGCTTTCGCCCGACGAAAGCTTATTAACTATATCGGTATCGTCGATTATTTTGCCCGTTCCGTTCACAACGCACTCAAGAGGCGCCTCGGCAATATGCACGGGCATACCCGTCCTTTTTTGTATGAGCTTGTCCAATCCCTTTAAAAGCGCGCCGCCGCCCGTGAGATATATACCTATCTCCATTATGTCTGCGGCAAGCTCGGGAGGAGTGTCCTCAAGGGTTCTCTTTATAGCGTCTATTATTATATCTATGGAGTCCTCTATTGCACTCTGTACCTGACGGGAATTTATGCTGAACACCTTAGGAAGTCCCGTTATGAGGTCTCTGCCTTTTACGGTCATTTCGCCTGCGTCACCATTCCTGTCGATAAAAGCACAGCCTATATTTTTCTTTATTTCCTCGGCTGTTATCTCGCCTATATCTATTTTGTACTCCGTGCGTACAAAGTTTATTATGTTGGCGTCAAGCTGGTCGCCAGCCACTCTTACCGAACGGCTTGCAACTATGCCTCCCAGAGATATCACAGCCACCTCGCTTGTGCCGCCGCCTATATCGACCACCATATTCCCCGCAGGCTCGTCTATTTTTAGCTCTGCGCCCAGGGCTGCCGCCATAGGCTCCTCCACCACAAATATATGTCTTTCTCTTGCGCCTGCGCCCGTTGCCGCTTCAATAACGGCTCTCTTTTCAACTGGAGTTATGCCTGAAGGCACGCATATTACTATCTTTGGCTTTGCCGCAAAAGGATTTTTGGGATATGCCTTGCCTATAAAATATCTCAGCATTGCCTCCGTAACGGCATAGTCCGCTATGGCTCCGTCCTTCATGGGTCTTATTGCGGTTATGTTGGCAGGCGTCCTGCCTATCATTTCCTTTGCCTCGCTGCCCACTGCGAGCACCTCTCTTGTCGTTGCATCGAGCGCTACGACAGACGGTTCATTTATGACTATACCCTTGTTTCTTACATACACAAGAGTATTTGCTGTACCAAGATCTATGCCAATATCCTTATTAAACATACCAAAACCTCCGGAATTTTACAAAAAATGCCCACGCTACTATAATACATCATTTTTACAGTGTTTTCAATTACATTTATATTAAAAATAATAAAATATGTTTTACGACTTGTTACAACTATATTAAGAGCGTATATGCGCCTTTAAGCTTACCTATAAGATTATTTGCCAATATTGTAAAAATTATTTACAACAGACGCAATTATGTAGTATAATTATTTTTTGAAATGAGGTGTTTTTAATGAAATATCCCCTTATTACCCTGTCGGGACCTACCGCCTGCGGCAAGACTGCCGTTTCCGTGGAGCTTGCCAAGCTCATCGACGGCGAGATAATTTCGGCGGACTCTATGCAGGTATACAAATATATGGACATAGGCACCGCTAAGGTGAGCAGAGAGGAAATGCAGGGCATAAGGCATTATCTCATAGACGAGCTTTATCCCGACGAGGAGTTTTCAATAGCCGTTTTTCAGAAAATGGCAAAGAAGGCTCTGGGAGAAATATATTCAAGGAATAAAATGCCCATACTTGTGGGAGGAACGGGCTTTTATGTTAACGGGCTCATATATGACAACGACTTTACTCCGGGCGAAAAAAACAACTCCATGAGGCTGGAGCTTGAAAAGGAGGCGGAGGAAAAGGGCTGCGGCTATGTTCACGACATACTGCGCTCTCTCGACCCCGAATACGCCGAGACCGTACACCCCAACAATATAAAAAGGGTGATAAGGGCTATAGAATATATAAGAGATACGGGCGAAAAGTTTTCGGTATACAATGCCAGAGAAAAGGAAAGAGAGCCTGCTTACAATGTCAGAAGCTTCATTCTGAATATGGACAGGGAACGCCTGTATGAAAGGATAGAAAAGAGAATAGATAATATGATAGAGGACGGTCTTGTGGACGAGGTACGTTTTATTATGGAGAAATACCCGCATGAGGGGCTTATATCCATGAAGGGACTTGGCTATAAGGAGATTATAGGCTATCTCAAGGGGGAATATTCGCTTGATGAAGCCATATATATTCTTAAAAGGGACACAAGACATTTTGCAAGGCGGCAGCTCACTTGGTTCAGACACCAAAGCGACGGTATATGGATAAATACGGATGACTTTGATTCGCCCAAGGCTATAGCCTCATACATTGCGGAAAAAACGGGAGATATGAAAT
Source organism: uncultured Clostridia bacterium (assembly GCA_947627425.1). GTDB lineage: Bacteria > Bacillota > Clostridia > Lachnospirales > CAG-274 > Gallispira. The sequence goes on from CANQVZ010000018.1 coordinate 20,388, forward strand.
GCTGAGAGATTATATTTTAAATGAATTCAATATAGACAAAAAAGTGCTTGATTTCTGCCTTGAAGCGGAAAAAAGCATAGGGCATAAATTTGATGAAATAGATAAAAATGCCGAGTACAATCAATATAAGGTGCTGAGAGCCATGCAGAAAAATGCCTTGAGCGATACGGCATTCAATGCCACAACGGGCTACGGCTACAACGACATAGGCAGGGATAAGCTGGAGGACATATATGCGGATGTGTTCAATGCCGAGGCTGCTCTTGTGCGCGCTCAGATAATATCGGGCACTCACGCGCTTACGGTCGCGCTTTCGGGTAACCTCAAATACGGTGACGAGCTTCTTTGTGCTGCGGGAGCGCCATATGATACCTTGGAGGGCGTTATAGGCGCCAAAAGAAAGGTAAAGGGCTCTCTTACGGACAACGGCATAATATATAAGGAGCTGCCTCTTTTGCCTGACGGCAGAGTAGACATAGAGGGCTTGCCCAAAATGATAACGCCGAAGACAAAAATAGTCGAGATACAGCGTTCAAAGGGCTATGAGTACCGCCCAAGCCTTACTCTTGGCGAGGTCAAAAAAATAATAGAGATCGTAAAATCCGTAAAGCCCGACGCCATATGTATGGTGGATAACTGCTACTGCGAATTTGTGGATATATACGAGCCTACGGATATAGGCGCGGATATGGCGGTAGGCTCTCTTATAAAAAACCCCGGCGGCGGTCTGGCTCCCGTGGGAGGATATATCGTTAGCACGGAAGAATGTGTTGAAAATGCGGCTTTCAGACTTACCGCTCCCGGCATGGGCAGAGAGGTCGGTCCCAGCCTCGGCGTTACAACAAGTCTTATACAGGGGCTTTTCCTTGCGCCGACGGTTGTGGCTTCGAGCCTTAAGACGGCTGTCTTTGCCTCGGCGATATTTGAAAAACTGGGCTTTGAATGTATGCCCCGCACAGATGAGCCAAGACCCGATATCGTGGAGGCAATACAGATGCGTACTCCCGAAAATGTAATTGCCTTTTGCCAAGGCATACAGGCGGGAGCTGCGGTAGACAGCTATGTAAAGCCCGAGCCCTGGGATATGCCGGGCTACGACTCACAGGTGATCATGGCTGCGGGAGCCTTTGTTCAAGGCTCTTCCATAGAATTGAGCGCCGATGCGCCCATGAAGGAGCCCTACACGGTGTATATGCAGGGAGGTCTTACATGGTATCACGGCAAAATAGGCGTCATCACAGCGCTTGACAGTATGTACAAAAAAGGGCTCATAAGCCTGTGATAAACAATATATCAAACGGAGGGACAAATATGGATCACATCATTTCAAAGCTTCTTATATACGGCGATATGCCCGAAGACTCAATACTTATGCAGCTTGGCGATATATTCCGCTGCTTCGGGGAAAACACGCAGTCGCACGATATGCTTACTGTAAGGATATACACTCAGATAAAAAGAATACTTGAGGTCGCCACGGACTTTGGCTTTGACAAAAACCTATGGCATAACTACCTTACATTTCTGCTCATAACAAATGAAAATCCCTTCAGCATCACCTGTGAAAAGGTGGGCGCAAGCGAGGGCAGTGTAAACTATTTTGCAAAAAATGATTTCAGAGCATATTATGAGCTTTTCAACTATGATTTTTCTGCCATAGAAAATGCGCTCGGTATAGACTGCTTTTCGAGAATATCCGATTACAAGGCTATAAGCAAAAAGGAGCTTATGTATAACAAAAATGTGAGCGAAAAGGTGCGTTTTCTGAGTGAAAAGCTGGAGAGCGCAAAGGATGAAAACGATTTCTTTGATTTTGTTACGGAGTTCTATAAGGACTATGGCGTGGGAATGTTCGGACTTAACAAGGCGTTCCGTATTGCCTCGTCCACCGAAAATGCCGTCACGCTCATGCCCATAAACAATATGGAAAAGGTAATGCTTGACGATCTCATAGGCTATGAGATACAAAAGAAAAAGCTTATAGACAACACAAAGGCGTTCGTTGAGGGCAGGGGAGCCAACAATGTGCTCCTTTTCGGCGACAGCGGAACGGGCAAATCCACCAGCATAAAGGCAATAGTAAACGAGTTCTACGACAAGGGACTGAGAATGATCGAAATTTACAAGCATCAGTTCAAGGACCTTTCAAATGTCATAGCGCTTATAAAGAACAGAAACTATAAGTTTATAATTTATATGGACGATCTTTCTTTTGAGGAATTCGAGATAGAATATAAGTTCCTCAAGGCGGTAATAGAGGGCGGAGTTGAGACCCGTCCCGAAAACATACTCATATATGCCACATCAAACCGCCGCCATCTCATAAAGGAGAACTGGAGCGACAGGAACGATATGGAGCACTCAAACGGTATGCACCGCTCCGACACAATGGAGGAAAAGCTCTCTCTCGTAAAGCGCTTCGGTGTTACGATAAGCTTTTCAAAGCCCACGCAGAAGGAATACTTCGATATCGTCAAGGGGCTTGCTCACAGACACAATATCAATATGTCCGATGATGAGCTATGCGCCGAGGCGAATAAGTGGGAATTAAGCCACGGCGGCATATCCGGCAGGACTGCCCAGCAGTTTATAAATTATCTTATGGGACTGGAGGAATAACAATGGGTTTTGCAGAGCTGTTTTTCATTGCCGTAAGTCTTGCCATGGACGCCTTTGCGGTCTCCGTTTCAAACGGGCTTATGCTCCCTAAGATAAAGAAAAGACACGCCGTCACCTTCGGTTCGTTTTTCGGCGTCTTTCAGTTTATGATGCCTCTTATAGGCTTCTTTCTGGCGAGCAGCTTCAGCAGATACATAACCGCTTTTGACCACTGGATAGCATTTATATTGCTTGCGCTCATAGGCGGCAATATGATAAGGGAAAGCTTTTCGGAGGAGGAAACGGCGGTATCGCAGGAAAACATACTTTCCTTAAGTAATCTCACCATGCTTGCCATAGCCACCAGCATAGACGCCCTTGCGGTAGGCGTCACATTTGCGCTTGTGGACAGCGGCAGCATATGGTTCAATTGCTTTGTGATAGGCATTGTCGCCTTTGTGCTCTCGTACATAGGCGTTATGCTGGGCAAGAAGATAAGCGGAGTATTTCAATCCTATGCCGCAAGAGTAGGCGGAGCCGTGCTCATAATAATAGGTCTTAAAATACTCATAGAGCATCTGTTTTTCGGCTGATATCATACCTTATGTCAAAAGGTTGAAATAATAATACAGCTGTGATAAAATATATTAAATAACTATTTTGGAGGTAATTTCAATGAAAATCGAAACAAAATGCGTACAGGCGGGCTACGAGCCTAAGGACGGAGAAGCCAGAGTTCTGCCCATAATACAGAGCACTACATATAAATACGAATCAACCCGGACAATGGGCGACCTTTTCGACCTCAAAAAGGACGGATTTTTCTATACAAGATTAGCCAATCCCACTGCCGATGCGGTGGAGAAGAAAATTGCCGAGCTTGAAGGCGGAGTGGGCGCAATGCTCACATCTGCGGGACAGGCTGCCTCGCTCATAGCCATAATGAATATATGCCATGCGGGAGACCATATCATAAGCTCCACCACCATATATGGGGGCACATTCAATCTGCTTTCCGTTACACTCAAAAAGTTCGGCATAGATGTAACGTTCGTAGACCCCGAAACGCCCTTGGACGAGCTTCAGAAGCTTGTGAGACCCGAAACAAGGATCATATTCGGTGAAACGCTTGCCAATCCCGCTCTTAAGGTGCTGGATATAGAAAAATTTGCCGAGCTTGCACACAGCAATTCCATACCGCTCATAATAGACAATACCTTCCCAACGCCCATACTTTGCAGACCCATAGAGTACGGCGCGGATATAGTGATACATTCCACATCCAAATATATGGACGGACACGCCGTTGCACTCGGAGGCGTTATTGTGGACAGCGGCAATTTTGATTGGGCTGCAAGCGGAAAATTCGAGGAAATGACAACTCCCGACGAAAGCTATCACGGCGTGGTATACACGGAGCATTTCGGCAAGAGCGCATATATAGCAAAGGCAAGGGTACAGCTTATGAGAGATCTGGGCGCAGCTCCCGCTCCCATGAACTGTTTTCTTTTAAATCTCGGACTTGAGACCTTGCACCTCAGAATGGAAAGACACAGCGAGAATGCTCTTAAGGTAGCGCAATATCTTGAAAATAACGACAAAATAGCTTGGGTAAGCTATCCGGGACTTAAGTCCAGCCCCGACTATGAGCTTGCCAAAAAATATCTCGCCAAGGGCTGCAGCGGCGTTATAGCCTTTGGACCTAAGGGCGGAAGAGAAGCGTCCGTCAAATTTATGGACAGCCTCAAGCTTTGCAATATCGTATGCCATGTAGCTGACGCCAGAACGGGAGTTCTGCATCCCGCTTCATCCACTCACAGACAGCTGACAGACCAACAGCTTGTAGACTGCGGCGTAAAGCCCGAGCTTATAAGGATGTCGGTGGGTATAGAAAACGCTGAGGATATAATTGCGGATATACAGCAGGCGCTCGATAAGATCTGAAAATAATCACAAAAATATAGGAAAGCAAAATTTCTCAATATGTTATATAAAAAAGTCACCCCAAAGGCGTTTATACCTTTGGGGTGTATATTTTTTTAGCATTATTTTGAATGATTTTTTATGGAATGATATACCTTTGCTATGGGCAGACCCACTATGGTGTAGTAATCTCCGCATATCTTGTCTATGAGCACGGCGCCCTTTCCCTGTATGCCGTAGGCTCCCGCCTTGTCCATAGGCTCCCAGCTGTCCACATACTCGTTTATGGTGCTGTCGTCAAGCTCTCTGAAATACACCTCGGCACATTCCGCAAAGTTTTCTACGGATACCTTGCCGCCCACATAGTAATAAAGCGCTGTTCCGGTGTAAACAAGATGCTTTCTGCCCGAAAGTTCCTTCAGCATCCTCACGGCGTCGGCTCTGTCCTTGGGCTTTCCCAGTATCTCATCTCCAAGCACAACTATTGTGTCGGCTGCCACAACAACTGCATCATTTTCGGGCATCTCTCTGTCAAACACTGCGTCGGCTTTTCTTAAAGAAAGCTCCATAACTATGTCTGCGGGTGAAAGTCCCTCGTCATAGCTCTCGTCCGTGTTGCACACGGACACTCTGAAATCAAGCCCTGCCTGCTTCATAAGCTCCGAGCGTCTGGGCGATGCCGAAGCGAGTATTATATCCATATCAAGCTACCTCCTAAAAGAACTTTTTGTATAATATGCCCGCAATAAGCATACCTATTATGCCTGCTATCGTGAACGACACGTGAAAGCCGAACTGCAAATATACAAAGCTAAGATCTACGACAAGAGGCTGTGTGATGCCTATTGTCTTTCCGTAGTCGAGCCAATAGAGATATGGTATTTTTGTGGCAAGGGTGCCTAAAAAGCTGCCTATTATAAGTCCCGATATGAGCACGAGCAGAAAAACGATATTGTATTTACCCTTCATTTCAGTCTTCCTTTCTTTTGATTTACTTATATTATTTTAAATGAAAATACCTTTCTTTTCAAGTCTTTTGTTGAAATATACTCAAAAATGTTTTATACTTGTATTATCATTGCAGTTAAGGAGAAAGCCATGTTATTCAATTCTCTTGATTTCATAATATTTTTTGCTATAGTGGTTTTTCTGTACTATACTCTGCCGCATAAGCTCAGATGGATAATGCTTCTTATATCCAGCTGTATTTTTTATATGTGCTGGAGGGCAGAGCTTATAGTGCTCATTGTCATTTCTACCCTTGTCAACTGGGGTTCTGCTCTTATTATAGACAGATACAGGCACAGAGCAAAGCCCGTGCTCATATTGAGCCTTATTATAAATTTCGGTATGCTCTTTGTGTTCAAATATATGATGTTTGTAAATCACAGCTTTATGGCGCTTTACGAGCATTTTGGCTGGCAATATCCCATAAAGGACTTTGATATAATTCTTCCTATGGGCATATCGTTTTATACCTTCCAAGCCGCAAGCTATACCATAGATGTGTACAAAAAAAGCTATAAACCCGAGAAAAATTACTTCAAGTTCTCGCTGTTTGTGACATTCTTTCCGCAGCTTGTGGCAGGTCCCATAGAGAGGGCGGACAGGCTTTTAAATCAGCTTTTCACGCGCAAGAAAATAAATGTCAAAAATTTTTCGCTCGGCATAAGGCTTATGATAATGGGCTATTTCAAGAAGATAGTCATTGCCGACAGAGCGGCTGTGCTCGTGGACACGGTTTTCAACGACTGCCGAAATTTCAAGGGCATAGCCTTCATAACGGCTGCTCTGTTCTTTACATTGCAGATCTACGGCGATTTCAGCGGCTACAGCGACATAGCGCGCGGCTGCGGCAAAATACTGGGCATAGACCTTATGAAAAACTTTGACAGTCCCTATTTTTCAAGGAGCATAAAGGAATTTTGGCGCAGGTGGCACATTTCTCTTTCAACATGGTTCAGGGACTATGTGTATATACCTCTCGGCGGCAGCAGATGTTCAAGGCTGAGAAAATATTTCAACCTTATGGTCACATTTCTTGTCAGCGGTCTTTGGCACGGCGCCAACTGGACCTATGTGCTTTGGGGAGGTCTGCACGGCGTATATCAGGTGATAGGCGATATAAAAAACAGCATACTCCCCAGGTGGGACAATTTTGTTTTTTCGTTCTTTAGGTGGATAATAACGCTTGTGCTCGTTGTTTTTGCATGGATATTCTTTAGGGCAAATACCATATCCGACAGCATATATATAGTCAGCAATCTATTCAACGATATCAATATGATAGGCAATGCGCAGTATCTCTACGAGGTATTCAACGGCATGGGACTTCAGCTTTTTGAAATAGTGCTCGTGCTCGGCGCTATACTCATACTGTTTTTAAGCGAGCTTGTGAGCCTCGGCTCCGACATTCACAGCCTTATGGAAAGATGTCCTTTTGTTGTAAGGTTCGGATATTACTATGCGCTTACGGCTATAATTCTTGCAATGGGGGTGTTCAGCGGTGGCGGACAATTCATATACTTCCAGTTTTAAGGAAATACTGCTTTTTATATTCAAAATACTGCTTTTTACAGCCCTTATGCTCCCTCTTGTGAAATATATAGGCGATAAGTATTCCGTTGCATCGACCGAAAACAAAATAAACGATTACAACAAGAGCCGTTGGGAGGAATTTTATTCTCTCCCAAAAAACAGCCTTGATATGATATTCATAGGCTCCTCGCATTCCTATTGTACCTTTGACCCTCTCATAGTGGATCAATATCTCGGCACAAACAGCTATCAGCTGGGTATGCCCCTACAGCATATGGACTCCACCTGCTACACCCTTAAGGAGGTCTTAAATTATCACACTCCCAAAGATGCGGTGCTTGAGGTCTATTGGGATATGCTCGATGACGATTTTGAGATAACGCAGGCGGGTTATCTCTTTCAGGTGCTTAGAAATAAGCCTTTGGAAGAGGCATATATAGATGATGTTTTCCCACTCAGCGAAAAAATAAAGTACAGTGTAAATATTTTCCGTTATCAGGCGGACTATTTCGCATACAGAAATACCAAGCTCAAGGAAAGGCTCGAAAACGGTCTCGGCGTTCACACGCCTGCCAAGCAGAAGCAGGAGGGCTATGAAAAATATCGTTCCAAGGGCTATACCTATTGCAATTACAATATGCTCCCCGATGAATTTGACAAGACAAATCAATTCCGCAATCTGGATGGAAAGAAGTGGGAGCCAAGCCCCGCACAGCTTAAGTATCTCAATGAGATAATATCTATGTGCAAAGAAAAAAATATACGCCTTACCCTTGTTACTGCGCCCATAGCGAATGTATCTATGGACTATATCAAAAATTATGACCGAATACATGACTTCATACAGGGCATAGCCGACGACAACGGACTTGAATATCTGGATTTCAATATGGCAAATAAGAACGAGGGACTTTTTGAAACCGAAAATTTCAGGGACGACGCCCACCTCAACCACAGCGGAGTTGAAAAGGCGGATAAATATTTTGCCGACTGGTATAAAAGCGTATACAAAAATTAAAAGAGCGGATCTTATTCCGCTCTTTTTATGCCTTCATTTTTTTGTAATTTTCGCCCCATGCCTTCATAGAGTCCAATATTGGCTTTATGCTTTCTCCAAGCTCCGAAAGAGCGTATACCACCTTCGGCGGGACCTCGGGATATACCGTCCTTGTAATAATGCCGTCGGCTTCAAGCGAGCGCAGACTGTCCGTAAGCACCTTTTGGCTCACGCCTTCGAGCGACCTGTGCAGCTCGTTGAACCTATAAGGTCTCTCCATAAGATTTCTCAGTATCAGAAGCTTCCATTTGCTGCCTATCAGTTGTACCGTTACCGCTACGGGGCAGTCGGGCATTTCTTCTTTCTTTAGCATATGTACCTCCATTACTGTATGTAATATCTGATTTTTACTGTTGCATTAAATTATAATGCATTATATTCTCCTTGTCAATACGGTTACTTTTTTGTGTCTATATAATAAAAAAGTGCCTTCTTGTATTTGGGTCAGAACTTTTCTATCATATATTTAAAGAGGCGTCGCCTCTTAATAATTACAAGGAGGGAACAATATGGCACTTTCGGATCTTTACAGCTGGCGTACTGTAGGCAAGGAGGATAAGCCCTCATCGGCTTGCGGTACAGCCTGCGGTTCGGGCGATAAGCCCACAGCCTGCGGTTCGGCTTGCGGTTCGGGTGATAAACCCACAGCTTGCGGAGCGGGCGGCAAATAATTTTTTTTGTGCTCCCGCTTCATTGTCGGGAGCATAAATCGAAGTATTGTTTTTTACGAGGTAATTACTATGAGAGATTATTTTGCCTTTCAGTGGCATATTACGGACGAATGCGACCAGCGCTGCAAGCATTGCTATATTTTTTCCAAAGATAAGCACAAGAAAACGGAAACAATGAGCTTTGAAAAAATGTGTGATGTCATAGCTAACTGTGAGGATTTTTGTCTTGTTTACAATAAATATCCATATTTTTACATAACGGGAGGCGATCCCATACTTCACCCCGATTTTTGGAAACTTATAAGGCTTTTAAAGTCAAAGGATATACCCTTTACAATATTGGGCAATCCCTTTCATCTCAACTATGAGGTTTGTCAAAGACTTAAAGCCTGCGGCTGTGAAAAATATCAGCTTTCGCTTGACGGTATGCGAAAAACTCACGATTGGTTCAGAAAAAAGGGCTCTTTTGACACCACCCTTGAAAAAATAGACTGCATAAAAAAGGCAGGCATAAAGGCTGTTATAATGACTACCGTATCCGAAGTGAATATAGACGAGATGCCCGACATAATAGATACCGTTGTAAAGTATAAGGCGGATATATTTGCCTTCGCAAGATATTGTCCCTCAAGCGGGAGTGGAGAGAAGGGCATAGCTCCATTGAGATACAGAGAACTGCTTGAAAAATGCAGCAAAAAATTCAGCGAATACGAGACTGTGGGCTGCGAGACCTATTTCAACAGAAAGGACCACCTCTGGACGCTGTACGACTATGAAAACGGAAAATTCAAAATACCGACCGATGCCGAAGAGGGCGTTATATACGGCGGCTGCAACTGTGGGAATTGTCACCTTACTATACTTCCGAACGGCGATGTCTACGCTTGCAGGAGAGTACAGAACAGCAGAGTGTCCAATGTATTTGAGGACAGGCTTGCTGATATGTGGGTGTGTGAAATGGAAAAATACCGTCAATACGATAAATTTGTAAAATGTTCAAAATGTGAGCTTAAGGCATGGTGCAGGGGTTGTCCTGCCGTTGCCTCGGGAGTGAACGGCGATTTTTATTCCGCCGACCCACAGTGCTGGAAGGAGATAGAATAATGGAATTATTGGAAGCTATAAAAATGAGGCGTTCTATTAGAAAATACAAAGACGAGCAGATACCGCGCGAAAAGCTCGAAAAAATAATAGAGGCGGGTACATACGCTTCAAACGCGGGCGGAGGTCAGAGGAGCATGATAGTGGGCATACACAATGCCGAGCTTACAAAAAGGCTAGGTATAATGAATATGGCTCGCTTCGATAGGTCAAAGCTCATAGGCTCCTTTGTTTCAAAGGAACAGCCCAGCGTGATAGACTCGCCCGAAATAAAAAACGGCTTTTACGGCGCGCCGTCCGTCTGTATAATATTTGCGCAGAAAAACTTTATGTTCGGTATTCCCGACACCTTCTGCTGTGCCGAAACAATGCTTATGGAGGCTTATTCTCTTGGCATATCCTCGTGCATAGTGTCAAGAGCGGAGGAGACCTTTGACTGTGACGAGGGCAGGGAATATATGAAAAAATGGGGCGTTCCCGACAATTATGTTGCAAGATGCTTTGTAACTCTCGGCTATTGCGACGGAGAATATCCCTCCATAAAGCCCAGGAGAGAAAACAGAAGTATCATTATAGACGAGGTGTAAAAAATGACTGCGGAATTATGCTTGAAAAAATTGGAATATGTGGGCGTTCTTGCCTTTGCCACCGTAGATAAATACGGGGATCCTCAGATAAGAAATATAAGCGCGATATATTACGAGCCTGACGCCATGTATTTCTTCACGGCAAAGGGTAAGTCCTTCTGCGAGGAGCTTCTTTCGGACGGGCGCGTTCAGGTGCTGGGCTATACTAAGTATAAAGAAATGATAAGGCTTTCGTCAAAGGCTGTGCCTGTCGAGCCTGAAAACCAACAAAAATATATCGACCTTATATTTAAAAAATATCCCTATCTTTATAACCTCTATCCCGACGACACCCGCCTTATGGCAGGCATTGTTTTCAAGATAGCCGATGCTCGGATAGAGTATTTCAATTTGGGTGTAAATCCCATTTTCAGAGAAAGCTATTCCATAGGCAAGGGGAATGTAGTGTTCAGAGGCTATGTCATAACAGATAATTGCCGTAAGTGCGGAGCCTGCGCGGACAAATGTCCTCAAAGGTGTATAGAACGGGGCAGCCCTTATAAAATAGAACAGTCACACTGCCTGCACTGCGGAATATGCAGGGATATATGCCCGTTCGGGGCTGTGGAAATTAGATAGGACTACAATAAATATGCTTTGTGTTGTTTAAATACATATAAAAAGTGTTTATACTTAGACAATATCCAATATTAAAAAAATATACAATATAAACAGGCGTTCATTTTTGCGGTCGTCTGTTTTTTGCTTGTTTTGTATTAAATTTTGCAATAGATATCATATATTTTGCTTTCGCCCTTTGTTGACTTTTTATTTTTGGTATGGTAAAATAACATAGATATATTATGTCTGGTATTATTACGTGGAGGAGCAGGGCATATTTATGAAACGGTTCGGAAAATTATTTTTGACATTTCTTATATGTATAATATTTATATCGGCGGTCGCCATAGGTATCGTATATTTCAGCTTCATATCGGAGCGCATATATAAGGACAGCACGGACAATCTGGAGGAAATATACAGTCAGGTGAACCGTTCCTTCGGTATGTTTATGGAAAGAAATTGGGGTCTTTTGGACAGCTGGGACAACAGTCTGAGCCTTGCGGATGAGGACGATATAAAATTTGCGGATTTCATAGCCGATGAAAAGGAATACTGGGGCTTTTCCGATTTCTATTTTATTTCTTCCGATGGAGGCTATATATCTATTGAAGGTACAGAGGGCAAAATAGATACCGACGAGGAATGGAGCGAGCTTATAAAAAACAAAGAGCCAATAATGAGCGAGGCATCGCCCGAGGGACAGGCTGTCACTATATTTGCCGTGCCTGCCGACAAGGGAGAGTACAAGGGCTTTGGTTACGATGCAATAGCCGTAAGCTATACCAATGCGGATATGGCAAGCTCTCTTAATGTGGATGCGTTTTCGGGAAAGGCAAACTGCTTTATAATAAATACCGACGGCAGCATACTTCTTTCCACGCAGACGGGAGGCAATATATACAGCAACTATCTTGTCTACCTCAAGGGCGCCTCGGATCTTTCCGAAGAGGAGCTTTTGGCGCTCCAAAATGAATGGGTCAACGGCAGCAGGGGCATCATAAGGTGCAAGATAGGCGATGAAGCGCACTGTATATTGTATCAGCCCGTGAGCTACAGGGATTATATACTTTTAAGCTCTGTTCCGCAGAATGCTGTCAGCGAGGGCTTTCTTTCGGTGCAGAAGATAACCATGTATGTTTTTGTGGCAATATTCCTGCTCATAGGCTTTGTCATAGTTGCTCTTCTCCTTATGAGAGGTCACAGCCTGTCGCGCAAGAACAGACTTGAGCTTTTGTATCGTGACCGTATGTTTGATGTGCTTTCAAACAGCGTGGACGATTTCTTTGTAATGCTGGATGCCGAAAACTGGAGCGTAGACTATATAAGCCCCAACATAGAAAGACTCTTGGGCATTCCCGTGGAGGAGGCCCTTAAGGATATAAGAGTGCTTGAAAAATGCGCCATAGCGGATGATGATATCGTTATTCCCGAGGGCGAACTCAAAAATATACCTCTCCAGGGCAGCAGATCGTGGGAATACGAATATGTGCACCAAGGAACGGGCGAACGCAGGTGGTACAGAATGACTATGTATCACATGAGCATACAGGATGTCAGGAAGTATATACTCATCATGTCCGACCGCACTCAGGACCAGCAGATGAATTTGAAGCTCCGCGAGGCGCTTACCGCCGCAAGGAGTGCAAACGAGGCAAAGAGCAACTTCCTCTCAAATATGTCGCACGATATAAGAACGCCTATGAACGCCATAGTAGGCTTTTCAATGCTGCTTGAGAAAGAAGCCGAAAATCCCGACAAGGTGAGGGAATATACACGCAAGATAACGGCGTCGAGCCATCATCTTTTAAGCCTTATAAATGATGTGCTCGATATGAGCAAGATAGAGAGCGGAAAAACATCGCTCAATGTGGATCTTTTCAGTCTGCCGGAGCTTTTGGACGAGCTGAACATAATAATAATGCCTCAGGCAAAGGCTAAGAAACAGCAGTTCAGAATAAATGTACAGGGCGCGCCTCCCGAACAGCTTGTAGGCGATAAGCTCCGTCTAAATCAGATACTTATAAATCTTATGTCTAATGCCATAAAGTATACGCCCGAGGGCGGAAAGATAGACTTTAATGTTTGCGAGATACCCGGTTTGGCTCCGCAGTATGTCACCTTGCGCTTTTCCGTATGTGACAACGGCATAGGCATGAGCGAGGAATTCATAGAAAAAGTATTCAATCCCTTCAGCAGAGAGATAAGCTCCGTCACAAATAAGGTGCAGGGCACGGGCTTGGGCATGGCCATCACCAAGAACCTTGTGGATCTCATGGGCGGCATAATAAGAGTCGACAGCAAGCAGGGCGAGGGCAGCACATTCACAGTGGAGCTTTCGTTCGTGCTCCCCGATCAGGAACATTCGGCGGAATGGTTCGCGCGCAAGGTGAGCCGTATGCTTGTAGCCGATGACGAACCGGATATATGCCTTAATATAAAGGAGCTTATGCGCGATACGGGCGTAGATGTGGCTTTTGTCACCGACGGACAGTCTGCGGTGGATTCCGCCGTGCAGGCGCATAATGCCGGCAGCGATTTCAGCGTTATACTTCTCGACTGGAAAATGCCCGGTATGGATGGCGTTCAGACCGCAAGGGAGATAAGAAATGCCATAGGCGAGGATGTGCCCATACTTGTGCTCACATCTCACGACTGGGAGGACATAGAGGCGGAAGCAAGACAGGCGGGCATAAATGCCTTTATGTCAAAGCCGTTCTTTGTTTCGTCATTTATACAGACCATTGCGCCCTTGTTTGAGGATGTCGAAAAACAGAGCATACCGGAGCCTTTGACAGAGGAAAACATAATGAATGGCAAGCGTTTCCTTATTGCGGAGGACAATGAACTCAATGCGGAGATACTCACCGAGATATTGGGTATGGAGGGCGTAAGCTGTGAGCTTGCCGTAAATGGCCTTGAAGCTGTCGAAATGTTTGAACGCTCCGAGCCGGGATATTACGATATGATACTCATGGATGTACAGATGCCCGTTATGAACGGCTACGATGCCACAAGGCAGATCCGCGCTTCGGCTCATCCCGAGGCAAGGACTATACCCATTGCCGCCATGACTGCCAATACGTTTGCCGAGGATGTGCGCAACGCTATGGATGCGGGCATGGACGGACACCTTGCAAAGCCTATAGATATGAACGCCGTAAGAGAGCTTGTTGGCAAGCTTTTGGGCGGAAAAGAAAATAAAGACCGAGACTGAGCTTGGGAGGATATAATTATAGAATCCCATGTTTGCGGATTCTCCCGAAACGCTTGAAAAGATAAATAAAAACGACCTCAATATTGGGGTCGTTTTAAATTACAAAAATAATGATTTTCACATAATATGCTTTGAGTTGAATATCCTCACGGGGAGCTTTTCGGGCTTTATCTTCTCAAGTACCTTTGCCGTATAATAAGCATCTCCCAGAGCGTTGTGGAATTGCTTGTCCTCGTCTGTTTTTATTTCAAGCGCCTCAACGGCATTTTTAAGCCCTATAGTACCGCCCTTGCTGAATTTAAGATACCTTGTGGCGATCTTTTGTATGTCCACATATTCTATTATCACGGGCGGCTTCACGATGTCGTTGAATGTCACATTCCTATAAAGCGCCTTTATATCGCTGTAGCCCCATGTTCCCAGTACGGTGTCGTCTCCCAGAAAGGCTCTGAATTTCTTGTACGCCTCCGTGAAGCGCGGGGCATATATAAAGTCCTCATTCTTAAAGCCCGTTATTTTTTCCACATATGGATGTATACGGGGATAAAGAGTAGGCTTGATGTAAATATTAAATTTGTCGGAGACCTTAAAGCTCTTGTCCACCTTTACCGCTCCGATCTGTATTATCTCAAAACGACAGTCCGGGTTCGGCTCTCCGTTGCCGTCTCCGAAGTCGAATGCCTGATTGAATTCCAAATCTATTACTGTCAGCATATTTTCTCCTATTCCGCAATAACCCTCTTTGCCGTTTCGGCAAAGGCATTTACCGCTTTGGTTCTGTATGCGCCCTCTCTGTATGCTATAACGAGCGTCCAATTGAGGTCATGAGAGAGGGTATAATATTTTGGCGGATTTGAAAGCCCCGAAAATCTTACATAGCTTTCGGGCACGAAGCTGAAGCCCATGCCTGCCGCGGAAAGTCTTAACGAGGTCTCTATGCTTGCGGTCTCCAGCAGTATTTTGGGCTTGAAGTTTTCTTTGTTGAATATGCTGTCCGCTATCTGTCTGAGCCTCTGACTTGAATGCAGCAGTATAAATTGCTCCTCCTTGAGGTCTTCAAGCCTTATCTGCGGATATTTTGCCTCTGTGTTCACACCCTTGGGCGGAACAAAGTCGGGCGGAGCGGCAATATATATGTTTTCCTTTTTTATTGCGTCATATTCTATCCCCTTAGACTTTATCGGCAGGTTGAGAAGGCAAATATCCACCTGTCCCCTCAGGAGCATATCCTCAAGCTCGGAGGAGGTTCTTTCTGTTATTATCAGCTCGATGCCGGGATATTCCTTTTTAAAAACGGGCAATATTGCGGGCAGGGGACTGTTTGCCTTTGACGGAGTCAGTCCTATGTTCACTCTGCCCATTTTAAGGTCTGATATATCCTCAAAGCTCTTTTGCATATTTGTAACTATGTTCATTATCGATTTTACGGAATTGATATAAAGCTCTCCCTCGTATGTAAGAGAAAGAGGTATTGTGTTTCTGTCGAAAAGCGTAACTCCGAGCTGTCCCTCAAGTCTGTTTATATACTGCGAGAGGGAGGGCTGGGATATAAAAAGCTTCTTTGCCGCCTTTGAAAAGCTTTTTTCCTCGTTTATAGCCAGCACATATTCAAATTCCTTAAGATCCATAAAAATTCCTCCTTATAGGAAAAGGCTTATAAATGGTATATAATAAATAGTATTTTAAATTATTTTGTCTTTATAGTACAATAAAATATAATGAATTACAAGTAATTTTCAAAAATTTTTTTAAAAATTTTGCAGGAGGTCATATAAAAATGAGCAGATTTGACGAAATCAATGAACTTATCGCCAAAATGCAGGAGGAGCCTTCGCAGGCTAAAAAAAGGCTTGAAGCGCTCTTTGATGAACACAGCTTTGTGGAGCTTGGTTCGTTCAATACCGATGCGGGAGTTGTCACGGGCTACGGCACGATAGAGGGCAAGCTCTGCTACGCTTATTCGCAGGAGGGCGTTGTCAATGAAAAGCACGCCAAGAAGATAGCGGACTGCTATACTCTTGCTCTTAAAATGGGCTGTCCGGTCATAGCCGTTATGGATTCTGCGGGCATTGCCCTTGAGGACGGCTTTTCGACAATGGATTCCTTCGGCGTTATGTTCAAGTCACAGTCGGCGGCAAGCGGAGTTATACCGCAGATAAGTATAGTTGTCGGCAACTGTCTCGGCATAAGTACATTTCTGCCCACACTTTCGGACTTTGTCATAATGTCCGAGGAAAATGCAAAGCTCTTTATGCTTAGCCCCTCCATATATGCGGGACTTGACGGCAAGGCTTCAAGCTATGAGGACATAGGCGGAGCCGAGGCTCTTTCCGCAAAGGGACTTGTACACTTTGAGTGCGCAAATGAAAAAGCCTGCTATGAAAAGGCAAGAGAGCTTATAGACCTTCTGCCCTCAAATAACCTTGAGGAATACAGCATAAAGGAAACAACGGACGACCTCAACAGAACGGACGAGGCGCTCAACGCCATAGTGCCCGAGGATAACAAAACTCCCGTGGACATGAAGGCTATAATACGCTCTGTTGCAGACAACAATAAGTTTACGGAGGTAAGCGAGCACAATGCGCAGAATGTCGTTACGGGCTTTGTAAGGCTTGACGGCATTACAACGGGTATAATAGCCAATCAGGGGCTTATAGATATAGACGGAGTGAAGAAGGCGGGAGAGTTTGTCAATATATGCGATGCCTTCAACATCCCACTTGTCACATTTACAGATGTGGAGGGCTACAGCCGTCTGCATATAGATGAGCAGAGCGATGTAATAAAATACAGCGCAAAGCTTGCCTTTGCTTTTGCAAACGCCACCGTGCCCAAGATAAATGTAGTAATAAGAAACGGCATAGGCAATGCCTTCCTTGTTATGAATTCAAAGCACATAGGCGCGGATATAGTTTACGCTTGGCCCTCGGCAAGCATAGCACTTGTGAGCAAGGAGGCGGCAACAAGGGTAATAAATATCCCCGAGGCGAGATTCAACGAGATATCAACGCCCTATAAGATAGCCTCCGACGGCTATATAGACGCCGTTATTATTCCCGCAACTACCAGAAAGAGAATACTCATAGCCCTTGAAATGCTTCTCACAAAGAGAGAAAACATAGTTGCAAAGAAGCATTCAAGCATTGAATTTTAAGAGGTGACATATATGGAAATGGTTCTTACAGAGGGTCTCATGGTCACTATACTGGGCTTCTCCACCGTATTTTTGGTGCTTATATTCATAAGCATAATACTTGCGGTTTTCGGCAAGATAGCCAACAATGCCTCAAAGACGGCAAAGACTGATGAAAGATCCGTAAAGGCTGTCCCCGCCGCCCCCGCAAAAAAGGCAGAGAGCACAGAGGACATATCGGAGCTTATAGCGGTGATAACAGCCGCCATAGTCGCAAGCGAGAAAGAAAAGGGCAATACGGACATAGGTCCCGACAAGCTTGTTGTCAGAAGCTTGAGAAAGATAAATTCATGGAACAAGGAAACTATATATGAACAGCAGCACAGTTCATTGCTTTAATTTCAGGGAGGAAATACAGATATGAAAAATTACAGAATAACGGTTAACGGAAACACATACGATGTTCAGGTAGAGGAGCTTGGCGCAGCGGCACAGAGCGCGAGCGTCCAGAGTGCGGCTACGGCGCCTGCGGCACAGAGTGCGAGCGTTCAGAGCGCAGCTCCCGCACCCGCGGCACAGAGCGCAGAGGGTACGCCCGTAAATGCACCCATGCCCGGCAACATACTTGACATAAAGGTAAATGTGGGCGACAGCGTAGCTGCCGAGCAGGTCGTTGTTGTGCTTGAAGCAATGAAGATGGAAAACGACATAGTTACTCCCGTTGCGGGCAAGGTCACTGCCATCAATGTATCTAAGGGTCAGGCAGTGAACTCCGGCGATGTACTTATAACTGTTGCAGGTTAATGATCCCGTAGGAGGAAAAGCTTTATGTTTGCTATGTTAGGTGACGCTGTGCTTGACTTCCTGTCAAATTCAGGCTTTGCACAGTTCTTTATAGGAGATAATTACAAATTTCTTATAATGATCGCGGTATCACTTTTCTTCATGTACCTTGCGATCGCTAAAAAATTCGAGCCTCTTTTGCTTCTGCCCATTTCATTCGGTATGCTTCTTGCAAACCTTCCCAACAGCGGACTTATGAATGAGCCCATAAAAGAGCTTATAAATGTTATCGGTATAGATATGGAATCACAGATGCCCATGCTTGCGCAGGTGCCGGGCGAGACCGTTACAAACGGCGGACTTCTTTGGTATATATTCCAGGGTGATGCTCTCGGCATATTCCCGCCGCTCATATTCATGGGCGTGGGCGCTCTTACGGATTTCGGTCCCCTTATAGCCAATCCCAAGAGCCTCATACTCGGCGCTGCGGCGCAGTTCGGTATATTCGCAGCCTTTATGGGCGCTCTTGCCCTGGGCTTCACTCCCGAACAGGCGGCGTCCATAGGCATCATAGGCGGAGCAGACGGACCTACGGCTATATTCACAGCCACACAGCTTGCTCCACAGCTGCTTTCCAGAATAACGGTCGCAGCTTATTCATACATGGCGCTCATTCCCATCATTCAGCCGCCTATAATGAGACTTCTTACCACCAAGAAGGAAAGAATGATAAAAATGGAGCAGTTAAGGCCCGTATCTCAGAGGGAAAAGATACTTTTCCCCATAATCACGGCTATGCTCGTTATACTTATACTGCCCGATACGGCTTCGCTTATAGGTATGCTCATGCTCGGCAATCTCTTCAGAGAATCGGGCGTTACACAAAAGCTTGCTGTTCATGCGTCCGAAGCCCTTATGTACTGCGTCAGCATATTTATAGGCATAAGCGTGGGCGCTACCACAAGGGCAGACCAGTTCTTACAGCTTGAAACGATAAAGATACTTGTTCTCGGACTTGCCGCTTTTGCGTTTTCTACGGCGGCAGGCGTTATATTCGGCAAGATAATGTGCAAGCTTACGGGAGGAAAGGTCAATCCTCTTATAGGCGCTGCGGGCGTGTCCGCTGTTCCTATGGCGGCAAGAGTTGCCCAGAAGGTCGGACAGGAGGAAAATCCCAACAACTACCTTCTTATGCACGCTATGGGTCCCAATGTTGCTGGCGTTATAGGCTCGGCAATAGCGGCAGGCATTTTCTTATCACTTTACAGATAAAAGGGAGGTTATATTTATGGCAAAGCCTATTAAAATATGCGACTGCACTTTAAGAGACGGTCAGCAGTCGCTTATAGCTACCAGAATGAGAATAGAGGATATGCTCCCTATTCTGGACAAGATGGATAAGGTCGGCTTCGGCTCGGTAGAGGTATGGGGCGGCGCAACATTCGATTCCTGCCTCAGATATCTCAAGGAGGACCCTTGGGAAAGACTTAGAAAATTCCGTTCGGCCTTCAGCAACACAAAGCTCCAGATGCTCCTCAGAGGTCAGAATATACTTGGCTACAGACATTATGCCGATGATGTTGTGGACGCCTTTGTAAGAAAGAGCATTGAAAACGGTATAGACATACTCAGAATTTTTGACGCGCTCAACGATGCCAGAAATCTCGAAACGGCAGTAAAGGCAGTAAAGAAGGAAAACGGCGCTCATGCCCAGCTTGCAATAAGCTATACCTTGAGCGATGTGCATACGCTTGAATATTATGTAAAGCTTGCAAAGAGCTACAGAGATATGGGCGCAGACTCCATATGTATAAAGGATATGGCAGGACTTCTTCTCCCTCAGCCCGCATATGACCTCGTAAAGGCAATAAAGGAGGAGGTAGACCTTCCCCTTGAAGTCCACAGCCATTACACAAGCGGCGTCGCTTCGATGACCTACTTAAAGGCTATAGAGGCGGGCGCAGATATAGTAGATACCGATATGTCGCCTCTCAGCATGGGTACGGCGCAGCCCGCAACGGA